>JANNKG010000478.1:0-11818 GCA_031396185.1 Burkholderiales bacterium
GCTCCGGCCTTTCCGCCGAGCTTCCAGCCGATCCAGACCATCGCTGCACCGATCGCGAAGCTCAATGAAAGCCGCAGGACGAAGAGCAGGCCGTTGGACACGTCACGCCACCTGCAGGACTTCCTGCTCGGCGATCACGAACACCTGGTCGCCGCGGCGCGGGCGCACCTCGGCGTTCCCCGTGAACGCGCCGAAGGCCGGCAGCTCGCCGTTGCGCGAGCCGAACCAGAAGCACGGCAGGCGTAGCGAACTCTCGCCCGCGGCGAAGAGCCGCACGGCCGGATGGATATGGCCAGCGAGCGCGTAGCCGCCGCGGCTCGCGCCCGGCTCGTGGTTGAGGATGAAAGGGCCGAGCGCCTCGCCCGCCTCGATGCAGCGCGCGCCCCACTCGCCGGGCGGGTCGCCCGCCTTCTTGTCGTGGTTGCCGCGCACGATGGTGAGCGCGACCGACTTTCGCTGCGCGCGCCACTCGGAGAAAGTGGCGAGGGTGCGCGGGGCGCGCCCTTCGGCGCTGTGCAGGAAATCCCCGAGGAAGACGACTTCCCGCGCACCCGTGGCCTCGATCGCGCGGTCGAGGCGCGCGACGTTCTCGCGCGTAGTGCCCGTGGGCAACGGGATGCCCAGCTTGCGAAAGCTCGCCGCCTTGCCCAGATGAAAATCCGCGACGAACAATGCCTTATTCGCCGGCCAATACACCGCCCGCTCCGGCAACAGCACCAACGTCTCGCCCGCCACGCTGCAATTCATCATCGCCTGACTTCCTCTGTGCCCCTCTGTGATCCTCTGTGGCCTCTGTGTTGAATCGGTGGCTGGCGTTCGGCATGACCTTGAACGTGAGGCACCGGCCTGAACCACAGAGAACACAGAGGATCACAGAGGGGCACAGAGGTTCTCGAATCGCATTAGCCGAAGAGCGCACCTTGCTCGGTCGGGTCGGCTGGGGCGGCTTTGTCGAACTCGAGCTGCATGCGCTGCACGCGATCGCGGAGCTTCTCGCTGGTGAGTTTTTCACGAAAGCGCCCGACCATGATCGGGAACGCGAAGGGCGAGGGCTTGTGGGTCTGGCGAATCACGATCGGCGCCGACGCCATGCGCCGCAACCCGTCGGCGAGGCGCGAGAACTCGAGCTGGCGCTCAAGAACTTCGCGCTCGGCCTGCCCCAGCAACGGGTTCGACGGATCCCAGCGCGCGAACACTTCCCAGATGAGGCCGCTGGTCGCCTGCACCTGCCGGTTGGTCTTGGGCTGCCCGGGGTAGCCCTGGAACACCAGGCCCGACACGCGCGCGATCTCGCGAAACTGGCGCTTGGAGAGTTCGGCTGCGTTCAGGCTCGCGAGCATGTCGGGCAGGAGGTTCTCAGTCGAGAGGATGCCCGCCTTCAGGAGCGGCAGCAGCTCGAAGCGCTCGCGCGAGACCAGCTCGAACCCATAGTCGGTGAACGACAGGCTGAAGGTCGCCGGGCGGGTCTTGGCAAAACGGTATGAGAGCAGCGCCGACAGCCCCATGTGAACCTGCCGGCCCTCGAACGGGTAAAAGAAGATGTGGTGGCCTTCGCGCGTCGCGGTCTGCTCGATGAGCATCTCGTGGCGCTTCGGGACGCGCGACCACGCCTGCTGCAGCTTGAGCAGGCGCTTCACCGCCTGCATCTCGGGCTCGTTCTCGCGGCCCTCGACGTGCAGCTCGAGGAGCTCGCGGATTCCCTCCGACACTTCGCTCGACAGCGGGCAGCGTCCGCCGTCCCAGCGCGGGATCACCGCGGAGCCGGGCTTGCCGGGCCTCACGTACGCGTTCATGTTCTCGACGCGGATGAACTCCAGAAGGTGGCCGGCGAAAATGAAGTTGTCCCCCTTCGCGAGGCGCGCGATGAACGACTCCTCGACATTGCCGAGCCGCTTGCCGCGCAGGTACTGGATGTTGACCGAGGCATCGGAGACGATGGTTCCGATCGACATTCGGTGGCGCCGTGCGATGGCGGTGTCCGGCACGCGGAAGATACCGTCGTCGCCGCGCACCACCTTGTGGTATTCGGGATAGGCCTTGAGCGCGTCGCCGCCGCGGGTGACGAAATCGAGCGCCCAGTTCCACTCGGCGTCGGTGAGGCTGCGAAACGCGCCAGTCGAGCGCACCTCCGCCTTCATTGCCTCCTCCTCGAATCCCTCTCCCACCGCGATGGTAACGAGGTGCTGGGTGAGGAGGTCGAGCGGGCAGTCCACCGGCGTGCGCGCCTCGATCTTCCCGGCCTGCGCCGCGCGCCGCGCCGCCGCCGCCTCGACGAACTCGAGCGCGTGCGATGGCACGCAGGTGACGCGGCTCACCTGCCCCGGCGCGTGCCCCGAGCGCCCGGCGCGTTGCAGCAGGCGCGCGACACCCTTGGGGCTGCCGATCTGCAGCACCCGATCGACGGGGGAAAAGTCCACGCCCAGGTCGAGACTCGAGGTCGCCACGACCGCCTTGAGCCGCCCTTCCTTCAGGCCCGCTTCCACCCACTTGCGCACGCTCGTGTCGAGCGAGCCGTGGTGCAGCCCGATGAGCCCGGCCCAATCCGGCCGCGCCTCGAGCAGCCCCTGGTACCAGATCTCGGCCTGCGAACGCACGTTGGTAAAGACCAGCGTCGAGCGCGCACCGTCGATCACTTCGACCACGTGGTCGAGCATCGCCAACCCCAGGTGCCCTGCCCACGGAAACTTGTCCACGTCGGGCGGGATCAGCGTGTCCATGACAACTTGTTTCTCGGACATCCCCCTCACTATTCTTCCCCTCCGTTGGGAAAGGGTCGCGCCCAACAACCGATCCATGGCCTCATCGAGATTTCCCAGCGTCGCCGATAGCCCCCACGTCCGGAGGCTTGGGTTCCAGCGACGCAACCGCGCGAGCGCAAGCTCGGTCATCACGCCGCGCTTGTTGCCGAGCAGCTCGTGCCATTCGTCCACCACCACCATTCGCAGCCCGGAGAGCTTCTCGCGCGCGTCGGCTTTCGAGAGAAGCAGCGACAGGCTCTCCGGAGTGGTGATGAGCGCCGAGGGGAGGCGACGATCCTGCTTGGCGCGCTCGGCACTCGACGTGTCGCCGGTGCGCAGTCCGACAGTCCACGGCAGATCGAGGCCCTTCAGCGCGCGCTCGAGCGAGAGTTGCGTGTCACTCGCCAGCGCCCGCATCGGGGTGATCCAGAGAACTCGCAGCGGCGGCGATTGGGCGCCTGACGCAGCCTGCCCTCGAACGCCTTTATCGGGGGCGGGGGCGACGTCGCCCCCGCGAAGGCGGGGGCCCAATTCAGCCATCCACTCCGCCAGCGGCCCCAACCACGCTGCCAGCGTCTTGCCGGTTCCCGTCGCCGAATGAATCATCCCCGACTCGCCGGCCAGGTACGCGTTCCAGACCTCGCGCTGGAAATCGAACGCGCGCCAGCCGTTCGCCGTGAACCAGCGCTCCAGGGCCTCGGTGACGGGCGTGGAGCCGTCCGGCATTAACGCAGCGGCAGGTGCTTGCCCTCGGAGGCTGACGGCACCGGCACGCCGAGCATCGCCGCCAGGGTCGGCGCGATGTCGGCCACCTCCACCCGCGAGTCGATGCGGCCGGGCTTCACCCATGAGGGGCCGTAGAAGAGGATGGGAACGTGGGTGTCATAGGGGTGCGGCGAGCCGTGCGTGGTCATGTTGCTGCTCGACCCCACCATCCAGTACGGCTTCAACGCGAACTGGACGTCGGCGGACAGCTCCCGGTGCCACGCCTTGCGCATCGCGTCGAAGAACGGCGCTCCCGCCCGATTTCCACTCTCCAATTCCTGGCGCGTGTAAGCGACAGCGACACCGGGCTCCTTCAGCAGAAACGCGCGCGTGTCCTCGGCAATTGCCGCGAGGCTCACCTGCTTCTGCGCCAGCAGCGGCCTGTTGAACAGGATGCCGAGCGCCGAGATCGAAAGCGCCCATTGGCCCTCCCCGTACTTCTTCCCCAATTCAGCATTCAGCTTGGCCAGCGTCTGGCTGCCGCTCAGGCGTCCGGCGTCACGCCCCTGCGACTGGCTGTACTCGGGTGCGGGCATGAAGCCATGGTCCGCGGTGAGCACAGCGATGTACTGGTCCTTGCCGACGGTCGCGTCCAGGTCGCGAAAGAAGGCCTGGAGCGCGCGATCGACGTGCAGGAGGTGGTCGTGCGACAGGCGCGACTCGGCGCCGTAGGCATGGTTGATGTAGTCGTGGGTCGAAAGGCTCACGACCAGGATGTCGGGCGAATCATCGCGGCCCAGGCTTTCGCCGGCAATCGCGGCGCGAGCGAAGGCGAGCGAATGATCGTCTCCGAAGGGGGTACGCATCATCGCTCCATAGTAGAGCGGCCCGGGCTTGTCCATTTCCTCGCCGAGGGTCTTCGGCAGCTTGCCGCCCTTCGCATACCATTTCTGCTCGTCGCCCAGCGAGTTCGCGTATCCCGCATCCGGAAGGAGCGGCTTCCACTGCTTTTGGAAGTAGGCGTCGGCGGGCTTGGCCGCGTGGAAGTCCTTCGCCCACTGCGGATGCTCCTTCATGTAGAAGGTGCTCGAGGAGAACTCGCCCGTCTGCGCCTGGTACATGTAGGCCACACCCGTGCGGCCGGCCGGCAGGATCGCGCCGCGGTCCTTGCCCGAGATCGCGATGACCTTGGAGCCCGTGTGAACGCGCTTCAGCACGTCGCCCAGGGATTCCACGCGCAAGTTCTTCGGGCTGGTGCCGTCGAGCTTGTTGGTCTTGTGGCCGATGTAGGTGTGCGTAGTGTCGCCGGTGTTGTACACCACTTCGTTGGTCGTCGAATCGCGCCATTCATTGCCGATGATGCCGGTGCGGTGCGGATACGCCCCGGTCAGCATGACGGCGTGGCCCGCGGCGGTGACCGTGTACCCGTGCCCGTAGTGCGCATCGGAAAACCACGCGCCGCGGTCGAGGAAGCGCCGCAATCCATCGGGCGCGAGCTGGTGGCGGTAATCCACGACCTGGCGCTGGGGCAGGCCGTCAACCACCAGCAAAACGACCAGCCTGGGCTTGCCCGCCGGCGTGGAAACGGTGGTGCTGTGGGTGGCGCAGCCTGCCAGGGCAAGCGCCAGGACCGACACCGCGAAAAGTTTTTTCATGGGTGTGTCTCCGGGGGGCAATTCAGCAATTATTCACGATTCCATCCTCCTTGCGGCGAGGATGGTATTGGCGTGGATTTCGACCGAATCCTCGATGTTGCGCGCGTATCCGCCGGCCATGGCGATCGCGACCGGAATGCCGCGCGCACCGAGCCGGCCGAGCACCATCGCGTCGCGCCGCGCGAGCCCCGCTTTGGTGAGGCTCAACCGGCCGAGACGGTCGTCCTCGTAGGGATCCGCGCCCGCGAGGTAAATCGCGAGCTGCGGCCGCGAGCGCTCGAGCGTGTCGTCCAGGCCGCGCTCGAGGTGCCACAGGTACTCGTCGTCCCCGGTGCCGTCGGGAAGGTCGATGTCGAGGTCGCTGGCCTCCTTCGCGAACGGAAAATTGCGCGCGCCGTGGATCGAGAACGTGAAGACCGATTCGTCGCCCGCAAAGATCGAGGCGGTACCGTTACCCTGGTGCACGTCGCAATCGATGATCGCGACCCGCTGCAGGCCGGCCTCGACCTGCATGGCGCGCGCCGCAATCGCCGCGTCGTTGAAGACGCAGAAGCCCTCGCCACGGTCGCGGAATGCGTGGTGGGTGCCTCCGGCCAGGTTCGCCGACCAGCCGCGGGTGAGCGCCTCGCGCGCCGCGGCAAGTGTCGCGCCGCTGGAGCGCCGCGAGCGCTCAACCATCCGCTCCGACCACGGAAAGCCGATCGCGCGGATCTCGGCGGCATCGAGCGCGCCGCGAGCCACGCGGTCGAGGTATCGCGGGCAATGGGCGCGCGTGATTTCGGCGTCGCAAGCGCCTTCGGGCACGCGGAAGTCGTCTTCGGCGAACGCGCCCGAGGCGAGAAGCTTGTCGCGAAGCCGCAGGTATTTGCCCATCGGGAAGCGATGGTGGGACGGCAGCGGCAGGACGAAGACGTCGCTGTAAAATAGCGTCATGGGAGCTTCTTGAACTTTACCGCAACGCCGCCGCTGGTGAGCGTCATCGTGCGCACCGTGGGTCGTCCCACGTTCTCGCGGGCGCTGGCCTCGATCGCCGCGCAGACCCATCGTCCCATCGAGATCATCGCCGTGGATGCCGCGGGAGCGGGGCTGCGCCTGGCCCGGCATGCGGACCTTCCGGTTCGGGTCGTGGCCCGCGGCGCGCTCGATCGCCCGAGCGCGGCCAATGCGGGCCTGGAAACCGCGCGCGGCGCCTGGCTCCTGTTCCTCGATGAGGAGGACGAGATCGCACCCTCGCACCTCGCTCAGCTCCTCGCGACCGCCACGGTCGCCGGCTTGCCGGTCGCCTACAGCCAGGCGCGGCTCATCGACGACTCGGCGCCGGAGCGCGTTTTCGGCGGCCCTTTCGATCGCGAGGCGCTGCTACGCTCGAACTACCTCGAGATCCATGCGGTGCTGTTCCACCGCTCGCTGGTTGGCGCCGGCGCGCGCTTCGACACGACACTCGCCACCTTCGAGGACTGGGATTTCTGGCTGCAGCTGTCGCGCAGCACCGCTTTCGCATTCACTGGCCAGCCTACCGCGATCTATCACGCGGCCGATGGCGCCTCGGGAGCCGGGGCGCGCGGACACCTCGATCGCGAGGCGGTGCTCGCACAGCGCGAACGCCTGATGGCCAAGTGGCTCCAGCGTTGAATGCTCCCTCTCTCTCCAGGATAGGGCCGGGGTGAGGGTCGATGCGCTTTGCCTACTACGATTCGCTGAGCGCCGCTTCCAAGCGCACCTACTGCAAGAGCGATGCCATCGTGCGTGTCGATGTGCCGCAGGTCGAAGCGCTGGTACCGCTCGCGAAAGCCGTGCAGCCCGCGCTGGAGAGCGGCGATTGCGTAGCCACTCAGCGTGCCTGCCAATCGCTGGTCGATGCGCTCAACGCGCGCCTCGCCACGCCCGCCGTCGAAGTGCACGTATTCGAACGGCGGCCCCACAACGCCGAGGGCGAGCTCCAGGGGCTCTACGAACCCGACGAAGTGACCGGCGGCCGCGCGCGGGTGAGTGTCTGGATGCGTACGGCGCACAAGGAGCAGGTGGTCCGCTTCCGCACTTTCCTGCGAACCCTGGTGCACGAGGTCTGCCACCACCTCGACTACGAGCTCTACAAGCTACACGAGACCTTCCACACCCAGGGCTTCTACACCCGCGAGTCGGCGCTGATGCGGGAATTGCTCGGGGAAACGCCTAAGGCTTGAGAGTCAGCGTGTGCGCTGTCTTGACCGACTCGCGCTGTGTCGGGATGGCGATGTATTCGACCTTCGACCAGCGCTCGGCAAAATTCGAGTACCACGGCGAAAGCACATTGCCAGATTGCCCCGTCGATTGCATGAAAAGCGAACGGTCGAGGTCGGAAAGATCGTAGATCGCACGCAGGCTGCCTGAATGGCGGTTGGCGAAGGGCCGCTCCTCGTCGCGCAGCGTGTACTGCCCGACATTGATGCTGTAGCCGTCGCCCGAGGTCTCGGGCGCCACGTTGAAGAGGTGCTTCACGACCGGGAAAAATCCGAAAGGCCGGTGGTCGCCCGCCGCCCGGTGCGCGAGGCCCCAGCGCCATCGTGCCGGCTCGCCGAAGCGCCGCTCGAGGTCGATCGCAGCGAGGTCGAACGCACGTGCCGCATGGGTTGCGCAGTCCTCGGTGGCCGCTGTTCCGATGTCGTCGCACCAGCGCTGATAGCCGCGTTCACCCTTCAGCACCGCCATCATGAACGCCGCACGGAATTCCCACGCATCGCGAAACATGTCGCCCAATTCGTCGGCGTAGACCAGCCGCGTGAGCTCCCGGTACCAGGACGCGAAGACCAATGGCGCGGCGGAACCCGCCGCCATCTCGCCCTTCCAGCCGGCGAGGAGCGCGTGCGCGCGCTTTCCGGGCTCGGTGCCGGGCCGAGCCGCCAGGGCAACCGGCAGCAGCTCACGCGCGAGGCGCGAAACGCTGTCGCCCTGCATCGCGGCGAACGAGGCGATCGAATGCTTTGGTCGCGTGGCAAGCAGCTCTTCGACGCGATCGGCGCGGTAGGGCGGGTACCAGTCGACCGAGAGGAACGGACGGTATCCCGGCGGGGTGATCCGGTGGTTGGCGGTGACGATGTGTCCGCTCGCCGGATCCATCGTCGCTGGAAGTTCTTCGAACGGGAGGAATCCTTCCCAGTCGTACTTCGGGATCCAACCCGGGACCGGCACGCGCCCCATCGCCTCGTTGTCGGCGCGCCGCACCGGCACCAACGCGGGCGCCACGAATCCGATGCTACCGTCGCGGTCGGCGAAGACGAGGTTCTGGTGCGGCGCGTGGAAATCGCGCGCAGCGGTGACGAACTCCTTCGCGCTGCGCGCCCGGTTCATGCCGAAGCCCGCGCGAACCGCGGCGTTTTCATCGGAGAGCGCCGCCCAGGCGAGCGCCATCACGTGGCCTTTCGGGGTCGCGGTTCCCAGCGGTTTCGAGGCATCCGAGATCACCGGGCCGTGGCGCGTCGAGCGAACCTCGATGCGCCGCTCCTCCGAGCCCACGCGGATCACCTCCTCGCGAACCTCGAACTTCAAGCGCCCGGTGGGCGTGAGGTAGGACTGCGCGTCATCGGGCGCGATCCGTTCGACGAACAGGTCCTGTGTGTCACTGCCGGTGGTGGTCATCGACCACGCCAGGTGATCATTGCGGCCGAGCACGATGAAGGGGAGCCCCGGCAGCGTTGCGCCGACCAGGTTGCCCTGCGGTGTCGCGATGTGCGCGAGATACCACAGCGCGGGCGCCTGCAGCCCGAGGTGGGGATCATTGGCGAGCAGCGGCTTGCCCGTTTCAGAGCGCGCGCTCGAGACCACCCAGTTGTTCGAGCCGATGGCGTCCTCGACGGGCGGTGAGACCGACAGGAGCGCGCTGGCCATTGGCGCGAGATCCTGGTAGAGCGCCGCGAAATCCGGCAGCGGCCATACCGGATCGCCCGGATACGGCGGGATCAGCTCCGCGGTGCGCTCGCGACCGAGCTTCGCCGCATAGCGCAGCCGCCCCAGCTCCGAGCGCCAGTTGCCCGAAAGGTCCCACGCCATCACCAGCAGCCAGCCCATGCTGTCGGCGGGCTTCCACGGCTCGGGCTCCAGGCGGAATACCTGGAACTCCACCGGCAGCACCGGATTGGATGCGAGGAACGCATTCACCCCGGCGGCGTACGCCTCGAGGCCGGTGCGCGATTCGGGGTCGAGCCGGGCGACCATTCGTGGTGCCGCGCGAGCAAGTCCCAGCGTACGCATCAGCTTGTCGGTGTCGAAGGCGCGCTCGCCGAGGAATTCCGCGAGCCGCCCTTGCGAAACGCGCCGCTGGAATTCCATTTGCCAGAGCCGATCCTGCGCGTGCGCGTAGCCGATCGCGAACCAGCCGTCGCGCTCGCTCTTGGCAAAGATGTGCGGCACACCCTCCTGGTCGCGCACTATCTCGACCGGAGCGGACAGGCCCTTCGCAACCGCCTCGCCATCGAGCTTCGGCAGCGATTGCTGGAGATACAGCCACGCGGCGGCGCTCGCGAGCAGCAGCACGAGCACGCCGAGGCCAAGGGTTTTCGCGAAGAGCTTCATGGGTAGAATCTTAGCAATCGCCGCCCCCCAGGAGTTCGCAACATGCGTCTTTCCCTCATTGCCATGGTGGCGCTTGCCGCCGCGCCGCTGGTGCGCGCCGCGCCCGCCGACCTCGCCTCGCTCGCCGCTGGCCAGGAGCTTCGCGGCTTTCGCGTGGCCTCGGTCTACCTCGATGCCCTCGACCGGCCGATGGGCGCGCGCTTCATGCACCGGCGCACCGGCTTTACCCTCGACCTGTTGCAGATCGAGTCGGTCCCCCAGGCGTTCACCTGGGTCAATTCGTTCGCCACCTCCGACCAGGGCGAGCCGCACACCCAGGAGCACCTCCTGCTGCTGCGGGGAATCCGCGGCCGCACGCTCCAGGCCCGCGATTCCATGTCGCTGGTGACCTCGTCGGCATTCACTCAGACGTGGCGCACCAGTTACTTCTTCCATACCACCGCCGGCATGGACGTCTTCTTCGATGTCTTCGCCGAGCAGCAGCGCGCCATGTTGCACCCGGATTACAGCGACGCCGAGATCCGCCTCGAAGTGCGCAATTTCGGCGTCTCCCGCAACGCCGAAGGCGTGTCGCGCCTCGAGGAGAAGGGAACGGTCTACAACGAGATGGTGAGCTCGATGGCCAATCCGCTCTGGAAGGAGTGGCGCGCCATCAACCACGCGGTCTATGGCGAGCGCCATACGCTGGGCTACAACCAGGGCGGCGAGCCGTCGGGCATCCGCACCATGCTGCCCGAGGACATTCGCCGTTTCCACGCGGCGAGCCACCATCTCGCCAACATGGGCACCATCGCGGCCTTCCCGAAGACCGCGGCCCTGGGCGACGTCCTCGCTCGCTTCGATCGCATGCTGATGCGCGACGCTCCGAAGGGCGCCCCGCGTCGCGCCGATTCGCTCGAGCAGCTGCCGCCACCCGCGGGCGATCCCGCCGGCGCGATCCGGATGTACGAGTATCCCAACCAGAACGAGCAGCAGCCGAGCCCGTTCTCGCTGGTGTGGCCCGCGGATCGCCGCCTCGACGCCGGCGAGCAGCTCCTGGCCGAGCTCTTCTTCGACGCCCTCGCCGGCGACGCGACCACCAACCTCTACCGCATCTTCATCGACAGCCGCACCCTCAAGTCGGACATTGGCGCGCGCTCGGTGTCGGCCAACGTGCAGCCGTGGGGCGGGCACCCGATCGCCATCGCCTTTCGCGACGCCAATCCCGCGCGCATGACCGATGAAGGCCTCCAGGCCGCGCGCGCGCGCGCCGTCGCGGAGATCGAGCGCATCGCCGCACTCCCGGCGGGCGCGCCAGAGCTGCGCGAGTTCAACGAGCGCGTCGCAAGCCGCGTGGTGGAGCGCGAGCGCGAGCTGGCGAAATTCGTCGGCACGCCGCCCGGGTTCGGGGCACGGGGCGGTGGGTCCGAGTGGATGGACCATCTATTGCTGCTCGAGAAGACCGCCGAGGCGCGCAAGTCCCTGACCCTCAAGCCGCAGATCGCCTTCGTGCGCACCGCATTGGCTGCGAATGGCAACGTCTGGCGCGATTACCTCGCGAAATGGAAGGTGACGGGCGTCACGCCCTATATCGCCGGGGCGCGGCCGAGTGCCGCGCTGGTGCGGCGTGAGGAGGCCGATCGCGACCAGCGCCTCGCGGAGGAGACCACGCGGCTGCGGGCGAAATATAGCGGCGTCGACGCGCAGGAAGCGCTGCGCCGCCTCGCCGCCGAGAACGACGCCGAGGCCGCCGCCATCGAGGCCCAGTCCAAGGTGGCGCCGATGGCGTTCCTGAAGTCGCCGCCGATGACGCTCGACGACAACCTGCGCTTCGAGTCCGTGCGGCTTGCCAACGGCGTGCCGCTGGTCGCCTCGCGCTTCGACAACATGACCGGAATGATGGCCGGGATCGCACTGCGCCTCGATGGCGTGCCGCGCGACGAGCTGCGCTACGTGTCGCTGCTGCCCCAGCTCCTCACCACCGTGGGCGTGATCGACAAGGGCCAGCCCATCCCCAAGCAGAGCCATGGCAAGCCGTGGCTCGAGATCCTGCTGACCATCATCCCGGCACTCATCCTGGTGGGCGTCGGCGTACCGACCGTCAGCGCTGTGTTCAAACTGGCCAAGACCAGCGACACCGAATGCGTCATCAACGTGACCGGACAGCAGTGGTGGTGGGAGTACGACTACCCC
>JANNKG010000479.1:0-1779 GCA_031396185.1 Burkholderiales bacterium
CTCCGCGAAACCCCAAACTTGCCACCCGCTCCAAATCCTCTAATGAAGCGATCTTGCTCGTCGCATGTCGCGCCAAGGCCAAAGCCAATTGCTCGCCCGCACTACTACCCGATGAAGCTCGCGCCCGGATGCGTGACCTGCCATGCGCAGAACGGCCTCAAGCAGACCGTTGGCGGTTTCGGCGGCGCCCTGGTGGCCGAAATTCCGGTGAAGTAATCCGATGACCCTGCAACGCCTGTTGCGGTTGCTGCCGATCGGGCTGGTTCTGCTGGTGTCGCTCAACATGGCGATGATGCTGGTCCAGGGCCGGCAGAGCCGAGCGACGTTCGACCAGGTGCGCCTGGCGCAATCGCAGCGCGATATCCTGGGCAACATCCGCACGACCTGCGAGGCGCTCACCTCGAAAGCGGTGGCGTGGACCCTCACGCGCCGCAGCTCGCAGGGACGGCAGTACCAGGACACAAAGAAGGCCTGCGGCGATGCCGTCCTCCAGGCCCAGGGCGCGATGCCCCAGTCGAAAGCGCCGCTCGCGAGCCTGGAACAAAACCTGATGCAACTCGCGACCCTGCTGGAAGCGATCCAGGCCGAGCACACCGAGGAAAGCAAGATGGTGACGGTGGGCCGCCTCGAGCGCGAGGTGCAGCCGCTGTCTCTCGCAATCAACAAGGAGCTGGACGACCTGGTGCGCGCCGCCGACGCCGATTCCGCACGCGTCATGACCGCGGCGCTCGATCAGCAGGAGCGCACCTTGTGGATCGGAGGGTTCGCCGGGGTACTCGCGATCCTGGTGGGCGTGGCACTGGTTCAAGTGGTAACCCGCCGCATCCTCCTATCCGTGGGCGAAGCGGTGACGGTGGCCACTGCCTTGGCGGAAGGCGACCTGAGCGTCGCGCCCCGCGTGCGGCGCAATGACGAGATCGGCCAGCTGCTTGCCGCCATGGACAAGGCGCGCCTCGCCTGGATCACCGCGATCGGCGACATTCACATTGCGACCCAGTACATCGCGGAGTCGGCCGATGGCATCGCCCAGGATGCGGGGACGCTCAACGAGAGCAGCGTGAAGGCCGCTTCGAACCTACGGCAGACCGCGCGCTCGATGAGCGAGCTGCTTTCCACGGTGGAGGCGTCCTCGGCATCGGCGCGGCGCGCCTCCGAGCTTGCCGGCGAGGCGACGGGTTCGGCCCACGAGGGCGGTGCGGCGATGGGCGACGTGGTGAAGACCATGGGCAGCATCACCGAGGCGTCCTCGCAGATCGGGGAAATTGTCTCGGTCATCAACGCCATCGCATTCCAGACCAACCTCCTCGCCCTCAACGCGGCGGTCGAGGCGGCTCGAGCCGGGGAGCAGGGCCGTGGGTTCGCGGTGGTCGCCTCCGAGGTGCGTGCGCTGGCGCAGCGCTCGTCCGAGGCGGCGGGCGAGATTCGTGGCCTCATCGGCACGTCGGTCGAGCGCGTGGAGAAGGGTGCCCGCAGCGCCACCGGCGCAAGCCACAAGATCCTGCAGGTGGGCGAGTCGATCGAGCAGGTTTCCGCGATGATCAAGGATGTCTCGGGGGCGGCGAGCCGGCAGAGCCGCGAGATCGACCAGCTGGCGCGCGCCATCGACGAGCTCGACCACCTCACGGAGAACAACACTCGCATGGTGGGATCGTGGACCGATCGTGCCGGGCATCTGCGCGAGGAGCTGCAGCGCCTCGCCGGGTTGGTGAGCCGTTTCCGCCTGCCGCATCAAGCCGGCGCGGCCGTGCCCGCGCCGACCGAACCCCTCGCGCCGGTTGC
>JANNKG010000593.1:0-11206 GCA_031396185.1 Burkholderiales bacterium
TGGTCCATCGCCTCGACAAGGATACGAGCGGCTTGATGGTGTTCACGCGGACGGCCGACGCGAAGCGCATCCTCGCGACGCGTTTCCGGGAGCACGATATCGATCGCGTCTATCACGCCATCGCACACGGAGAGGTCCCCGAGACGCGCATCGAGACGCATCTCCTCCTGGATCGCGGCGATGGATTGCGCGGCTCGCACGGCCACTATCGGCGCGCCCGGGGCGATCCCCCGACCGACGCCAGGCGCTCGGTCACGAACGTGAGGCCGATCGCGGCGCTTGCGGGCGCGACGTTGGTCGAGTGCCGCCTCGAAACCGGCCGCCAGCACCAGATCAGGATCCACCTCGCCGAGCTGGGCCACCCGCTCGTGGGCGAGCGCGTCTACATTCGCGACTACGCGGCCGTGAGCATCGAAGCGTCGCGCACCATGCTTCACGCGAGAACGCTCGGGTTCGCGCATCCTCGAAGCGGCGGGCGGATTCTGTTCGAGCGCGAGGCGCCGGAGGACTTTCAGTCGATGGTTCAGTCGCTCCGGCCTGAGGGGTTGTCCTAGTTCGGGCAATGTCCTTGGCGCTGCCGGCCGGTGCCCAGCACCTTCTCGAAGGCAAGTCCCGCAGCAAAGAGCAAATCGTCGCGGTTCGGCGCCGCCATGAGCTGGAGCCCAACGGGCAGTCTCAGCGCGTCCAGGGCAACGGGCATCGAGAGTGCACACAGTCCCAGCAGGTTGGCGGTGCCTGTGTTCCGCACCATCTTCAAGTTGAAGGTCCGGTACCGCTCCCAATCGGGAACCTCGCTGACCCTCGGCGGGGAGATCGGCGCGGTGGGCGTCACCATGACATCCACGTGCTCGAACCGAGACGGCGCACGCGAAGCGAGCTCCTCCAGCGCGCCCTTGCGCTGCAGGAATTCCCCTGCGGAAATCTTCGCGGCAATCTCCATCCGGATTCCCACGTTCGGATCGAGAATCGCAATCCATTCGGGCAACTCGCGCTTGAGAAAGGCGAGCAGCTCCGCGCCAGCCGTTCCACCCGCGCGGAACAGCTCGAAAGCGCTGCCCGCCTCGGGAAACGAAATCGGAACGAGCCGATGCCCGGCTTTCTCCAGGTCACGCAGCGCGCCGCGAACGCCCTCGGCGATCCCGGCGTCGCACTCGCTCCAGAAATGCTCTTCGGGAATGCCTATGCGGAGCCGGGCGGCGGCAGCTGCCCGATCGATGGCGCCCGGCCGATCGCCGAATGCGCGGCGGTCGAATTCCGGCGCCGCCAGGAAAGCGTCATCGACCGTGCGTGCAAGGATCCCCGGCGTATCGAAGAGGGGGCTCAATGGCACGATGCCTTTCGTCGACCAGCGGTCCATCGTCGGCTTATAGCCGACGTTGCCAGTGAGTGTCGCGGGGATGCGCACCGACCCGGCCGTGTCGGAGCCCAGGGCGAGGATCGCGGAGCCTTGGCAGAGAGACACGCCGGCTCCCGAGCTCGAGCCGCCCGGCACGCGCGGATTCGCCGCGTCCCAGGGATTGCGCGGCGTCGGCCAGTGACTGTTCAGCCCCAGCGCGCCAAAGGCGAACTCGACGGTGTGGGTCTTGCCAGTGATCACCGCCATCTCGTCCATCAAGCATTGCACCATGGGGCCCGCCGTTTGCCATTGGGCAGGAAGCTCGCGTGCCGAGCCGGCGAATGTCGGAAGCCCTGGGATCCCGTAGAGGTCCTTCACCGAGACCGGAATGCCTTGAAGGATTCCGGCGTCGACACCCGACTTGAATGCCGCATCGGCTTCGCGCGCCGCGCGTTCGGCCCGGTCGTCCGCGCGCAGCTTGTAGGCGTTCATCCGGGGCTCTCCCGCGTCCATGGCCTCGCGCGCCTCGCGCCACAGGTCGGATGCCGAGAACTGCTTCGAGCGAAGTCCGGCGGCGATGTCGCGCAGCGACTTGTCCAGCAAACGCATGTTCATGCCTTTCAGTGCGGTAGCGTCAATTCGCGCGCTGCTTGAACTCCTTGTAGATCCTGTCCTGCTCCTGGCGGAACTTCTGGTAGAGAGCAGAGGAAATACCGGTTTGAACGCGCGTGAGCTCGAGCTGCTGCCGGCGGCTCGCTTCCCGGTCCTTGTCCAGCCAGCGCCTTCCCTGATCAGTCGAGATCAACTGAACCGCGGCGTCGACTTCTTCTCGACTCATCACGCGGCGAACGTTTTCTGCGTAGATGCGGCGGATGAGGGCGGGATCCAACGACTGGTTGCAGACGCCTTCCACGTAAGAGTTCCAGCTCGTGGCCAAGCGATTCCAGTGCGGTCGTGACTTCTCCATTCCGTCGAAGGATCCGGGATTGCTGCGGACCGTCTCATCGGGGCTATTTAGCGTCATGTTCTGGCGGCACACCATGAGCAGCTCGCCGAGGTAGTCGTCCGTGTGCATGAGTCGAACGTACTCCTCATAGCGATCCGGCGGGGCGAGGGTCGGAGAGGCGGCAACGGTGGAGGCACCGGGGGATCTGCCTTCCTGCTGAATCTGGAGTGCGTCCAGCCGGGCTGCGATAGCGTGGCCGATCGACATCTGGGGCTCCGAGTGGTCGTACTTTTCGCGCTTTTCCCGAGCCTCGATCTCGGGCTTGGCAATCCTGAAGGCGGCGGTGAACGAACGCGTTTTCCGCAGCGCGTCGTCGAAATACGCTTTGCCGAAATAGGTCCACTCGGCCTCGTTTGTGCACCCGAAGGAGTTCTTGTCGGGAGCCGAGGCGGTGATGACCAGCGTATCGGGATTCTCAAGGGCCTTGACGAACCCGCCCGAGTAACACGCCGAGACAATCACCACGCGGTTGCGGATCCCGGATTCGTCGAGCAGGGAGCGCAACGTCGCGGGATCGACTTCGTGGAAATTCATCGGCCACAACTGAAGGGTAAAGATGTGCTTCTCGCTGCCGTGCGACGTCATGAAGAGCACCAGGATGTCCTCGTCCTTGTCCATGACATCAGAAATCCTTTTGAGCGCCTGCTTGAGGCTCGTCTTGCTGGCGACCGGCGTGTCCAGCAGCGTCTTCGGATTGTTGATGAGGCGCACCGTGCGACCGTCGGTTCCAAAGCGATCCCTGAAGATGCCGGCAACCGAATTCACCTCGCGCATGAACACATCCTGGCTGCCATATCCCGCCATTCCCAGGAAGAAAAGGTCAATCACGCCTTTGGTTCCTGGCTGGATCGCCTTCAGCTCCTGCGCCAGGAGCACCGGCTGCTTGTAGAAGATGTCTTCCCCAGCAACGCCGCCGGCCCTGTACGACTGCGTATCGTCGGGATCGTAGCGAACTTGCCAGACCGTTCGTTCCCGATAGACGTTGGCGAGGGGGTATGCCACTAACACCAGGCTGGCAACCAGTACGCCGAGCCTTCGCATCGAACGCGGCACGGATCGCGCCGCGTAGGTGGCGATCGAGAGTGCGAGCCACGCGCCCGGAACCCATCCGAACCTCCAGGCCAGCGTCTCGGAGCCGCGCCCGACCCATTGAACGGCGGTTACCAGCCCGGTGAAGAGGACGTCGATCACGGCGGCGGCAAGGATGCCCGCCAGAAGGATGCGCGGCACGTCCTCGCGGCGTCCCAGCGCCGCCGCCGACACGACGGCCGCGATCAGGAGCAACACAAGGTGGAAGACGGCGCTTGGGACAGCGAACCAGCTCCACTCACCCGCCAGCGGGTTTGTCCAGAACGCGGGGAGGGAAGGAATGAGGGCGGCCACAACACCGATTCCGATGATTGTGGGCCAGCTCGCCGCCATCCGATCGGCCGCCACGGGCAGAAGGAACGCAAGCCTAACGGCGTCGGTTGCCATCTTCCATCGGGACTTGCCGAAGACTTGGGCGAGAGGTGGAGGATTCTGGCCCCCGATTTCGCCGGCGCTTTGAGCCGGCGTGGGTGAGGGACGCGCGGGGGACGCGCTGATCCGCTCCTGCGAGAAGGCCATGAATTTCCGCCTCTCGTCGTCGGAACCGAATGCGTCCGAAGGGATGGGGTAGTAGTGAATGTTGTCGAGGTTCACATACACGATGCCATCGTGCTCTTTTACGTCGGAGAACGCGGACCACGGGTGGAACACGTCCGAAAGTGCGTTCTGAAGGCGCATGCCGGCTTCGCTGACGGCGAGTTGGTAAGGAGACGATGTCATGTAGGTGCTGCGCCCTACCGCCCTCTCCGCCGAATATCTGGCCAACACGTTCAGAAGCGTCGATGCAGCGGCCGCGACGACCGCAGCGATCAGGACCCACTGGCCCGGCACCGTGCTCCGCCCTATTCCGGCGGACACCAGGAAGCCGAACGCAGCAAACAGAATGACGACCAGGGTAAAGCCCAGCACCTTGGTGGTGGGGCTCGCCACGCCGTTTGCCTTGAAGTTGTTCGCCTTCCGATATTGGTCGGTGGTGAGGGCGTAGGTGAAGAAGGAATTCATTTCGAGGGCATCATCGTCTAGTGGAGGTCCATCGTAAGCGATCGCCACCCAACATTCTGCAGGGCCCCGATTCCTGCTGGGCGCTCGCGCCGAAGCGCACTCGCCGGCCCGCGTGGACGCGAGGACTGGATAGGGTGAAAATCGGATCGACCCGGCGCATGCCGCTCAAAAAAGGATAAACCAATGGCCAACTTCTCCGGTAAAGCTCCGACGATGATTGTGTGGGTCATCTGCCTGGTTCTGTTCCTGGTTGCGCTTGCCGGCCACTTTGGCGTGGTCAACGTCGGCGCCCAGGTCGCGACCTGGTCCTGGATCATCGGCTTCGCGCTATTGCTGATTGCTTGCCGCGTCCGGGGCCTTTAAGCGACGCCTGCCGGCCGTGACGTCGGCGCCAATTGCCAGGCGAATCGGCCTGGCAATTGTCTTCCTGTGGTTCCTGCTCGGTGGCATCGCCCATTTCGTCTTCACGGAGGCGGAGATGCGCATCGTGCCCCCGTACGTCCCGTGTCCGCGCGCCGTCGTGCTGGTAAGCGGGGTGTTCGAGCTGCTGGGAGCCGCGGGCCTGCTGTGGCGCCCGACCCGCCGCTTCGCCGGCCTCGGGCTCTTCGCGCTGACGATCCTGGTAACACCCGCCCACCTCTACATGCTGCAGCGGCCCGAGCTATTCGACGTGCCCTACTGGGCGTTGGTACTGCGCCTGCCGCTGCAAGGGGCGCTGCTTGCGCTGATCGCATGGAGCACGTTCCCCGTCCCGCGTGACGGGCAATCAATGACGGCCGCCGCGAAGATGTAAACTTCGCGGTGTTCGAGGAGCAATGAACATGCCCGACAAAGACCTTGTGATAAGGCGTACCGCCCCCGTAGAGCGGCGCCTCGATGCGATCCAGTCGGTCTTCGACGAGCGCGGGATGAAGCCGACCCAGACCGTCGAGGAGTTGCGGCACTTTGCCGAGGACGAGTGGCCTCAAAACGGCGCACGCGTCGTGGCAAAGGCGTGGGTGGACCCTGCGTACCGCGCGCGCCTGCTCGCCAATGGCAAGGACGCGGTTGCCGAGCTCGGCGTTTCGATGCCCACGCATCATCGACACCTCGTGGTGCTGGAAAACACACCCAAGGTGCAGAACGTCATCTGCTGCACGCTCTGCTCGTGCACCGCCTTTACGATCATCGGGCTGCCGCCGGATTGGTACAAGGACATGGAGTACCGTTCGCGCGTCGTTCGTGAGTCGCGCACCGTGCTGAAGGAGATGGGCCTGGATTTGCCCGCGGAAGTGGAGATCCGGGTCTGGGACACCACCGCAGATACGCGCTACATGGTGTTGCCCGAGCAGCCCCCCGCGACCGTTGGCTGGCCCGAGGAAAAGCTCGCGGGCATCGTGAGCCGCGATTCCCTGATCGGCGTCGCTCGACTGTAACGGGAGATTCGCGATGGACGGCATTCACGACCTGGGTGGCAGGCAAGGTTTCGGCGTCGTGCGCTATACCCGCAAGGCGCATGCCTTTCACGCGGATTGGGAAGTGCGCGTCAATTCGCTCTATGCCCTCGCCGTACGCCTCGGCATTTTCAACATGGACGAGTATCGACACGCGATCGAGCGCATGGAGCCGCGCCACTACCTCACGGCGAGTTACTACGAACGATCGCTCACGAGCCTGGCCACGCTCCTGGTCGAGAAGGGCATCGTGTCGCGGGAGGAGTTGGAGCGGCGAGCCGAAGGCTTGTTTCCGCTAGCAGCGCCCAGTGCGCCGGGACGCACGAACGTACCCGCTCGCGAGCGGTTCAAGCCGGGGGATCGTGTTCGTGTGAGTCTCGACTCCGTGCCCGGGCACATCCGCATGCCCGGCTACATCCGTGGCAAGGCGGGCGTTGTCGTCGGCGAGTCACCTGCCTATCCGTTTCCCGACGCCCATGCGCACGCCATTGAGGCACAGGACGAGCCCACCTACGACGTGCGCTTTCGTAGCGAAGACCTCTGGCCCAATTCCGCCGACCCAGCGCTCATTCATGTCGGCGTGTTCCAGAGCTACCTCGAGCGGATTGCGTAGCAAATTTCGGCCGTTACATCCAATCTCGGCCGTCGCACCCGCGTAGGCGGGTGGCCAATCGTCAACCCTCGCCGAATCCGTTGCTGATGAGCCGCGTCACCGCCGCCATTGCGGCGACTTCGTCCGGGCCGCTGGTTACAATCGATACCTTCGCACCCATGCTTGCGGAGAGCAGAAGGATCGCGATGAGTTGGCGTCCATTGGCGCGTCGCCCGTTGGCGACGATTGCGACGCTCGACACGTACTTGGAGCACAGGGACACGAGCTTCACGGCGGCGCGCGAGTGCAACCCCAGGCGATTCACGATCGTCAACTTGCGTTCTTGCATCTTTTCCTTTCGCGGCGAGCCGCAAGGCCCCATCGCTTAGTTCGGAAATTTCCCCTTTTGTTCCGCGCTGACGCCGTCACTCGCGGTGCACGTCGCGATATAGCAGCATCTCTCCCAGCTGCTCTTCTTTGTCTGCATCGAACCCACATGTCGAGTCGAACTTTGCGGGATTCTCGTAAGTCCCGAACAACATGTCCCACCAGACGATGTCGCCATAGTTGTTCTTGTGACGGCCGTGTTGATGATGAATTCGGTGCATTTCCGGGCGCTGGAAGAAGTAACCGATCCATCGCGGAGTGCGAACATTCGTGTGATAGAAGAACTCGCCGAGCGCAGTGCACGCCGTGTATACCGCTCCGGCCTCGAGGGACAGTCCGAGTAGCGTGTAAACCAGCGCGCTTCCGAGCAGCGAATTGACGACCATTTCTCCCGGATGTTTGTAAAAGGACGTAATCAACTCGATGCGTCGTGGGCTGTGATGGATCTGATGGAAGAAGCGCCAGAGGACGTCATTCTCGTGGCGCCACCGGTGCCACCAGTAAAAGACGAATGTCGCGATGAAATAGGCGGTCGCGCCCCCCACGAGGGGCGACACATGGTCCGAGAGATGGATTAGCGACGCGGCGGAAAGCCATCGCTCCCACGTAACGCCGGCGAGGAGGACTACCGCCAGCTGCACGACGTTGATCGCAATCACTCGAAGCGGCCACGTCCTGACCGAGGGAAGCCGCCACCCGGGAATAACTCGCTCGAGGGCCATGCAGCCCAAGCCGATTGCAATCAAGTATCCGATCATCGCCAGCCCCTCCATGGCCAAACAGTAGGGCAGCATGGCGTGGAGGATCATTTGGCGCTACAAGATCCGTTAAAGTAGCTCACCAAAGGAAAAAGGTGGCTTAATTTGATACTATCCGGGTATGAACGAGAGCGAACGCATCGCCGCGACTCTGAAGCGCTTGCTCAAACGGGGGGGATATACCTACCGCCGGATTGCCGTCGAGCTGAGCCTGTCGGAAGCCACGATCAAGCGGATGTTTTCCCGCGAGTCGTTCACGCTCAGCCGGCTGCTGCAGCTGACTTCGTTGCTCGGAATCAGCCTCTCGGAACTGGCGAGCTTGGCGGAGGAGTCCAATTCGTCAATCACCACGCTTACGCCCGCGCAGGAGAAGGAGCTTGTCTCGGAACCCGCACTGCTGTTGGTGGCCGCATGCGTATTGAACGGGTGGAAGCCCGATGAGATCACCCAAATCTATCGTCTTACCAAGGCGGAGTGTCTCAAGCGCCTGCTCAAGCTCGACAAGCTGGGGCTCATCAGGTTGCTACCCGGTGACCGGGTGCGATTGAACGTTGCGCGGGATTTCGATTGGCTGCCGGACGGACCAATCCAGAGGTTCTTCCGGGGGGCGGAACGCCAGGATTTCCTGGAGAGTGATTTCGCCCAACCCGGCGAAAGTTTTTTCTTTCTCTACGGGGCGTTGACCGGCGCCACCAGGGCAAGGCTGCAGGTGCGACTACAGAAGCTGCGCGAGGAGTTCGCCGAGCTGCATCGGGAGAGCCAGGCTTCACCTTCGGAGCAGCGCGAGGGTGCTTGTCTTCTCCTTGCGCTGCGAAAATGGGAGCCCAAGCGGTTCGCCGAGATGCGTCGGGATCGGCGATGACGGAGCTCTGCGATAGGCCCTCGATAGCGGGTCAGCTCTGCGGGTCCTGGATGCGGCAGAATGGGGCTCTCCTACCAACTTCGCGACTCAGAAGGGATGACGCCGTGGCCAAGGCCTATTGGATAGCAACCTACCGCGCGATTCACGATCCCGCGGCGTTCGCGGCCTATGCGAAGCTCGCGGGGCCAGCGTTGCAGGCGGCCGGCGGGCGGTTCCTCGCGCGCGGCAATCCCGCGCAGGTCTATGACAACGCGGTCCCGATGCGCGTGGTCCTCATCGAGTTCGCGGGCGTCGCGCAGGCCATCGCCGCGCACGACAGCCCGGCGTACGGGGAGGCGTTACGCGCGCTTGGGCGTGCGGTCGACCGGGACATCCGGATCGTCGAGGCCGCGGAGTGATCGACTCAAGCTTTCCCATCCCGAGGACCGCCCCCATGTACGAAGACCTCTCGCTCTACATCAACGGCCAGTTCCTGAAGGGAGGTGGCCGCCGCGAAAGCGACGTGATCAACCCCGCCACCGACGAGGTGGTCGGCAAGCTGCCCCATGCGGGCCAGGCCGACCTGGACCTGGCGCTCTCCAGCGCGCAGAAGGCGTTCGAGACCTGGCGCAAGACGTCGCCCATCGAGAAGAGCCGGATACTCCGCAAGGTGGGCGAGCTCTCCCGCGCCAGGGCCAAGGAGATCGGCCACAACATCACCCTGGACCAGGGCAAGCCGCTCGCCGAGGCGGTGGGCGAGGTGATGGTTTGCTCCGAGCACGCCGAGTGGGCCGCCGAGGAGTGCCGGCGCATCTACGGGCGCGTGGTGCCGGCGCGCACCGACGGCGTTCGCCAGATGGTGCTGAAGGAGCCCATCGGCGTGGTGGCCGCCTTCTCGCCATGGAATTTCCCGTTCAACCAGGCGATCCGCAAGATCGTCTCCGCTCTCGGCGCCGGTTGCACGATCATCATCAAGGGGCCGGAGGATGCGCCCAGCGCCGTGGTGGCGATCGCGCGCATGTTCCATGAGGCGGGCCTGCCACCGGGATGCTTGAATCTCGTTTGGGGCGTGCCGAGCGAGGTGTCGACGTACCTCATCAACTCACCCGTCGTGCGCAAGATCTCCTTCACCGGCTCGGTGCCGGTGGGCAAACAGCTTGCCGCGATGGCCGGTTCACTCATGAAGCCCTGCACCATGGAACTAGGCGGCCACTCGCCCGTGATCGTCTGCGACGATGCCGACGTGGAAGGTGCCGCCGACATGATGGCCGGCGCCAAATACCGCAACGCCGGGCAGGTGTGCGTTTCGCCCACGCGCTTCTACGTGCAGGAGGGCGCGTACGACAAGTTCGTCGCGCGCTTCCTCGACAAGGTCTCGAAGCTGAAGGTGGGGCCGGGGTTGGACGCCGACACGAAGATGGGGCCGCTCGCGCACAAGCGGCGCATACCCGCGATTGCCGGCTTTGTTGAGGATGCCGGTGCGCGTGGGGCGAAGATCCTCGCGGGCGGCCACAAGATTGGCGACAAGGGCAATTTCTTCGAGGCCACCGTCATCGAAGAGGCGCCGGACGATTCCAAGATCATGACCGAGGAGCCCTTCGGGCCGATCATGGGATTGAAGCGATTCAAGACGGTCGATGAAGCGATTGGGCGGGCGAACTCACTCCCGTTTGGGCTCGCCGCTTACGCGTTTACGACGTCAACGAAGAACGCGACGAAGATCGGTGATGGGCTGGAGAGCGGGATGGTCACGATCAACCATCTTGGTTTTGCGCTCGCGGAGGTGCCTTTTGGAGGCGTGAAGGACAGTGGCTACGGCAGCGAGGGTGGAACGGAAACTTTCGATGGGTATCTGGTCACGAAGTTTGTGACGCAGAAGGGGTAAATCGCCCGTCTCAGCGCCCTTACACCCCGGCGCAAGTAGCGCCTTCGGCTTGCCGGTCGTGGATGGCGGGCGCGTCGCGTAGGCCCCGGCACCGAGCGAGCCCTTCGATGTACTCGAAGGCAGAAAAGGGTGGAGAGCGCGAACACGGTCGCGAATTAGCTTCGATCTGATTGAAACAACTCAGCAAGACCGGCCGCACAGATTGATTGCATTCGCTCTGGCCGTAATGAGCGGTCAGCTGGAATTCGAGCGGCTTCACGCAGGGCATCCGGCAGTCGGTCAAAGATGCCAGAGATTCGACCTAAAAGATCGCCTCTCAAGCCGATGGACAAGTTTGGTTGAACGTTTTCGAGCCAGACCTTTTGCAATTCGGGCAAATTATCCGCGAACAACTCGAACGTGTCATGAATATAGAGTAGGTCTTGCGCCTGTTTTTTTAAGGGTCGCCGGTCGTGAATCAGGATCTTTTGAACAATGAAACTTACTGGATTCGCGACTTGAAAATCTGTGAGTTGTTCGACGCCTTGCTCTGGACCTAAGCGAAAAATCCATGGCGACGCAAACAAAATATCGAGGTATCGCAGCTTTTGAGCCGTAATTCCCGCCTTTAGCAAAGTAGCATCATCGTTCCCGTTTCGTAGTCTGCCGCTTCCAGTCAATGGGGTTAGAAACTCGGCATAGAAGCCCTGGTCGTCACCTTTCAGGGTGTAACGTGAAACAGGTGGGTGGTGCTCCCCAGACAATTCTTCTTTGAAATGGCTGTCGCTCAATGCCTCCTTGATGTCCCCTTCAAGCGGAGCCTCGCTTGCAAAGGCGAGATCTGTGTCTCTAGTAAAGATAGCGTTGTATTCAGGGCTTATTGCAAGAGGGTGCAATC
>JANNKG010000597.1:0-9792 GCA_031396185.1 Burkholderiales bacterium
ATACCCCACCGGCAGCCGGATCCAGAAGTTGCGGTCCGACCCGCCGGCCTCGAGCAGCAGAACGCGGGTGTGCGGATCGTCCGAGAGCCGGTTGGCGAGGATGCAGCCCGCCGAGCCGGCCCCGACGATGACGTAGTCGTACTCTTTCAAGCCTTGATCGTGTCCAGGTAAATCTTCGGATCGAAATACTGCGAGGCCGGCACCGGGTTCTGGATGCCGCCGAACTTCACGAAGAAATCCGTCACCTGCTGCAGCCATGCGGTGACCGTGCCGTCGGCGAACTGCTTGCGCCAGTCGGCCCCGGAGAACACCTTCTGCGCGCCGAACTGCTCCTTGAGGTCCGGCAGCGGCACCTGCTTGTACTGGTCGCGCTGCAGGATCGTGAGCGCCTCGTCGGTCTTGTTGATGAGCATGTCGTTGCCTTCGGACCACGCACGCACCACGCGCTGCAGCACTTCGCGGTTCTTGGCGTGGAACTCGTTGGACGCGGCCCAACCCGAGACGATGGCGGCCTGGGGATAGTAGGCCGAGGCGTCCACCAGCTTCTTCGCACCCGGCACCTTGTCGCGCACCGTCACGTTGAACGGCACCCACAGCGCTACCGCCGGCACCGCGCCGGAGATGAACGAGGTCACGGCTTCGGCCATGCGCTGGTTGAGGATCTCGACGTCCTTGCCGGGATCGAGCTTGTTGGCGCGCAGCGCCGTGTCGAGGAACACGTGCGCGGTCGTCCCGGTGGTGGTGGCGATGCGCTTGCCCTTCAGGTCGGCGAACGAGTTCACACCCTGGTCGCCGCGCACCCAGAGCTGTGCCGTGGCGAACTCCACGGCGTTGCACAGGAACATCTTTCCCTGGCCGCGCGCGGGAAAGTTGGAGATCACCGCGCCCGTGGAGAGCATGTCGATGCTGCCGCCCACCATCGCCTGGAAGAGCTCCAACCCGGTGGTGAACTGGCGGAATTCCGGCTCGAGCCCGTTCTTCTTCCACGCGCCCAGGTGGTCGGCGAGCCACAGCTGGCCGTCCACGGCGAGCGTGTGGAGGTAGCCCACGCGGATCTTGGTGGGGGCTTGCGCGAGGGCCGGGAAGCCGAGGGCCGAGAGGCCCAAAGCCGCGGCGCCGGAGGCCGCGGTGCCGAGGAACTGCCTGCGATTTCGTGCCATGTGTCTTCTCCGTTCGTGGGTCAAGGGGTGGTGCGTTGGCTCTGCCGCGCCTGGGCGGCGTACTCCTTCATGACGAGGTCGCGGATGTGCGAGCGCAACTCGCCGAATTCGCGCGACTCGTGCAGCGACTCCTCGCGCGGATAGCCGAACGGTACCGCGATCACCTCGCGGATGCGCGTGGGCCGGGCGGTCATCACCACGATCTTCGAGGACAGGTACACCGCCTCCTCGACCGAGTGGGTGATGAGCAGTACGGTTTTGCCTTCTTCCTGCAGCACGTCGAGCAGCAGGTCCTGCATGGCGCTGCGGGTCTGCGCGTCGAGCGCGCCGAACGGCTCGTCCATCAACAGGAACTCGGGCTTCACGGCGTAGGCGCGCGCGAGCGCGAGGCGCTGGCGCATGCCCCCCGAGAGCGTCTTCGGCCACGCGTCGGCGAAATCCGCGAGGCCCATGAGGCGCATGTAGCGCTCGACGATGGCGTCGCGCTCGCCGGCGTGCGCGCGGTTGGCGGCGAGCCCCAGGCCGAAGGCGATGTTCTGCCGTACCGTGAGCCACGGGAACACGCCGTAATCCTGGAACATCACCCCGCGGTCGGGCCCTGGGCCCACGACCGGCTTCCCGTCGAGCAGCACGCGGCCACTCGTGGGCTTGAGGAATCCCGCCGCCAGGTTCAGGGTGGTCGTCTTGCCGCAACCCGAGGGGCCGATCACGGAGACGAACTCGCGGTCGTGGATCTCGTAGGAAACGTCGTCGACCACTTTCATGGGGCCCGACGCGGTGGGGAACTCGACCGAGACTTTCTCGAAGACGATGCGGGCAGCGTGCCCCCTGGGAGCCTCGCGTGGGGCCTGCCCCCGAGGAGCCTCGCGTGGGGTCACGCGATCCGCTCCTGCCACGCGACCATTCGCCTCGCCACCAGACGCAGCAGGACATCCATGGCGAGCGCGATGAAGCCGATGCAGATGATGCCCACGTAGATGATGTCGAGCTGGAAGAAGGACGCCGCGTTCTGGATGAGCGAGCCCAGCCCGCGCTGCGCCGCGATGAGCTCGGAGGCAACGAGCGTGGCCCAGGCCACGCCGAGCGCCACGCGCAGCGCCGTGAGCATGTGCGGGACGGTGAGCGGCACGATCACCTTGCGGAATATCTCGAGGTCGGTGGCCCCGAGGGTGCGCGCCACGCGCACGTAGATCGGGCTGATCTGCGCGATGCCTTCGTACATCACGATCACGCCCGAGAAGAACGAGGCGTAGAAGAGGATCACGATCTTGGCGGTCTCGTCCACGCCGAAGTAGACGATCACCAGGGGGATCAGCGCGATCGGCGGCAGCGCGCGGAAGAAGTTCACCAGCGGCTCGATGAAGTCGCGCATCGCGCGATACCAGCCGAGCACGAACCCCACCGGGACCGCCACCAGGATGCCGAGCGCCACGCCGATGAATACCCGCTGGGTCGACATCCAGATGTCCATCGGCAGGCGCTCGCGCGCGAGCTCGGCGAAGCGCGCCGCGACGGCGTGCGGCGTGGGCACCAGCGCCGGGTTCACCAGCCCGCTGTAGTGCACTGCATACCAGGCCGCGAGGATGACCGCCCATGGGGCGAGGATCAGGGTTGCGCGCTTCACCGCGCCAAAGGTACTATGAATAGAACCTTTCGCACAATAGGCCCGTGCACCCGCTCTTCGGCGACAGTCCCGTCCCGCGCTACGCGCAGCTGGCCGACCTCCTGCGAGGCCGCCTGGCCCGCGGCCATTGGCGTCCCGGCGACCGCGTGCCCACCCTCGAGGCGTTGATGCGCGAGTTCGAGGTGGCGCGGGTGACGGTACGCCAGGCGGTCGAGGTGCTGGCGCGCGAAGGGCTGCTGTCGGCGCAGCGCGGCCGCGGCACGTTCGTTACCGCCGCGCCCCCGCGCCCCCACGGCCTGCGCCTCAAGACGACGCTGAAGGACCTGGCCGAGGTCTACCGCCACGACCGCCCCCAGCTCACCCTCCTCGAGGAGGCCGCGGCCACGCCCGCGCTCGAGCCGGGCGAGGGCAAGCCCGCGGCGCGTTACCAATTCATGCGGCGCGTGCATTCGCGCGAGGGCGCGCCCTATTGCGTGATCTCGATCTACCTCGACCACCGCGTCTTCCGCATGGCGCCGGCGCGCTTCCGCCGGGAGACCGTGATCCCGGTGCTCCTCGAACTTCCGCGGGTGCGGATCGCACGCGCATTCCAGACCCTCACGGTGTCGAGCGCCGATGTCGAGGTGGCGACCCTGGTGAACATGCCGGTCAACGCGCCGGTGGCCGAGGTGCGCCGTGTCTGCGTGGATCCGGCCGGCATCGTGATCTACCTCGGCCTGGTGACTTATCGCGGCGACTTCATGCGTCTCGAGATGGATCTCAAGCCTTGAGCGCACCCGCGCCGGCGCTCCCGCGCGTGCGCAGGCTCGTTGCCCACGTGCTGCGCTGGCCGGTGGCGAACCCGGTACGCACATCGTTCGGCGTGATGCACGACCGGCCGATGGTGCTGGTGCAGGCCGAAGATGAGGGCGGCCTCAGCGGCTGGGGCGAGGTGTGGTGCAACTTTCCCGCGGTGGGCGCCGAGCATCGCGCGCGCCTCGTGGCCTCGGTGTTCGCCCCCGCCGTCGTGGATGCCGAGCTGGGCACGCCCAGCGCGGCTTTCAAGCGGCTGACCCGGATGAGCGCGGTGCTCGCGATCCAGGCGGGCGAGCCGGGACCGATTGCGCAGTGCATCGCCGGCATCGACATGGCGCTCTGGGATCTCGCGGCCCGCCGCGCCGGCGAGCCGCTGTGGCGCCTGCTGGGCGGCACGGACCCGAACGTGAACGTGTACGCGAGCGGCATCAATCCGGACGCTCCGGAGAAGATCGCGCTCGAGCGGCGCGCCGAGGGCCACACCGCGTTCAAGCTCAAGGTGGGCTTCGGCGCCGGGCGCGACCTCGCCAACCTGCGCGCGATGCGCGAGGCGCTGGGTCCCGGCACGCGGCTGATGGTCGATGCGAACCAGGCCTGGACCCTGGAGGAGGCGCAACACATGGCGCCGCGCCTGGCCGAGTTCGGGCTGGACTGGCTCGAGGAGCCGATGCGCGCGGATTCCCCGTACGCCGACTGGAAGGCACTTGCCGCGGTTTCCCCGGTGACCCTCGCCGCCGGGGAGAACATCGCGGGCGAGGGCGCTTTCGACGCGGCACTGGCAGCGCGCGTCTTCGGCATCGTGCAGCCGGACATGGCCAAGTGGGGCGGATTTTCGGGCTGCCTGCCGGTGGCCCGGCGCATCCTCGCGGCGGGCGTGCGCTTTTGCCCGCACTACCTCGGCGGCGGCGTGGGGCTGCTCGCCTCGGCCCACCTGCTCGCAGCCGCGGGCGGGGGCGGGTTGCTCGAGGTCGACGCCAACCCGAATCCCCTGCGGACGGGGGCGTGCGGTCCGATCGCTCGCGTGGTGGACGGCCGCGCGCGACTCGATGACTCGCCCGGCCTCGGCATCGAGCCCGACCTGGACGCCCTGCAGGCGCTGTGTCGCTAAACAGGGCGAGTGGGCCCCCCGGATGTACAATTCGCACCCCGAATTCGGCATTTCGTCCCATGCGCTTGGCCGTGGCGCCGCTACTGGCCTAACCTCCTGCTTCCACAAGAAAAAAGATCGTCTCCCATGACAGCTCGTCTCAGCCTCGTCCTGGCTCTCGTGCTCGCCCTCGCGGCATGCTCGAAAGGCCCGGAAACGGCCAAAAAAAACGCCGAACCGGCAAAATCGGCCGCGCTCCTGCTCGCCAGCGAAGACCTCCACACGGTCCGTAACAGCGCGCTCACCTCGGGCCCGTCGATCACCGGATCGGTGCAGCCCGAGCGCCGCGCCGACCTGCGCGCCGAGGTCTCCGCGATCGTCCTCAAAGTGGTGAAGGAGAACGGCGATACGGTGCGCCGCGGCGACCTGCTGGTGCAGCTCGACGACACCGCGATTCGCGACAGCCTCGCCTCGGCCGAGGCCACGAGCCGCAACGCGGCCCAAGCCCGTGAGCAGGCGAACCGCCAGTTCGAACGCATGACCACGCTGCGCGCCTCGGGCATGGCCTCGGCCCAGCAGCTCGACGACGCCGAAGGCCGGCGCAACGCCGCCCAGAGCGACCTCGAGGCCGCCAAGGCTCGCGGCGTGCTGGCGCAGCAGCAAATGCAGCGCACCGCGGTTCGCGCGCCCTTCGACGGCGTCGTGACCGACCGCAAGGTGTCCCCTGGCGACACCGCCCAGGTCGGCAAGGAGCTGGTCAAGGTGATCGACCCCAACAGCATGCGTTTCGAGGCGCTGATCTCCGCCGACCACGTGGGCGAGGTCAAGGTAGGCCAGGCGGTGCATTTCCGCGTGAACGGCTACGGCGACCAGGAGTTTGCCGGCAAGGTGCGCCGCGTGAATCCAGCGGCCAACGCGACGACGCGCCAGGTCGAGGTGCTGGTGGATTTCGTCGGCGACAAGCAGCCCAAACTCGCCGGCCTTTACGCCGAGGGGCGGCTCGAGACCCAAAGCAAGTCGAGCCTGACCATCCCGGCCACCGCCCTGGTGCGCGACGGCGACAAGACCTCGGCCTGGCGCGTGAAGGACAGCAAGCTGCAGAAGGTGCCGCTCGCGATCGTCGAGCGCGATGCGCGCAGCGGCGACTATGTGCTGGCGAGCGGGCTTGCCGAGGGCGACCAGGTGATCCGCCATCCGAACGCGCTCCTGAAGGAGGGCCAGGCGGTGGTGGCGGCGGGGCCGGCCAAGTCCTCGATGGTCGCTACCGGCGCGAGGCGCTAGGCGATGTTGCTTTCGGACTTCAGCATCAAGCGGCCGGTGTCGACGGTCGTCATCATCATCGCCCTCATGTTCCTGGGCCTGCTCGCGCTGAAGAACTTGCGCGTGAACCAGATTCCCGACGTCGAGCAGCCGGTGATGGTGGTCAACATCCCTTATCCGGGCGCTTCCCCCGAATCGGTCGAGCGCGAGATCGTGAATCGCGTCGAGAAGTCGCTCCAGAGCATTCCGCAGGTCTACCAGATCCGCTCCACGGCTTCGGAGAGCAACGCGACCATCGTCATCATCTTCAACTTCAAGAAGAACATGGTCGAGGCCTCGGAAGAGATCCGCAACGCGATCGCCTCCGTCCGCCACAAGCTGCCGGTGGAGATGCGCGAGCCGATCCTGCGGCGCATCGACCCGGCGGCGCAGCCGATCATGCAGATGGCGCTTTCGGCGAAGAACCAGAGCCATGCGGAAATCTCGCGGCTGGCCGAGGACGTGCTCGCCGACCGCTTCCGCAGCATCGACGGCGTGGCGGTCGTGAACGTGAATGGTGCGCTGCGCCGCGAGCTCTCGGTGCTGCTGCGCGCGGAGAAGCTGCGCGAGTACAACGTGTCGGTGACCGAAGTGGTGAACGCGCTGCGCATGCAGAACACCACCGCGCCGGTGGGGCGCGTGAAGGGCGCGCTCGACGAGCAGAGCATCCGCCTCGTCGGGCGGATCGATTCGCCACGGGAGTTCCAGGACATCGTCCTCAAGCGCCGCGGCAACGAGGTGGTGCGGATGGGCCAGGTGGCCACCGTCGAGGACGGATTTGCCGAGCTTTCCGGGTTCAGCCTGCGCAACGCGCATCCGAACGTCGGCATCTCGGTCACGCGCTCGCGCGATGCCAGCACCGTGGCGGTCGCCGACAAGGTCCGCGCGACGGTCGACGAGGTGAACAAGACGCTGCCCGCGGGCACCAAGCTCGAGGTGACCCAGGATGGCGGCAAGGACGCCGACAACAGCCTGCGCAACGTGATCGAGGCGCTGATCTTCGGCGCGGTACTCACCATCTTCGTGGTGTACGCGTTCCTGAATTCGTGGCGCTCGACGCTCATCACGGCGCTGGCGCTGCCGACCTCGGTGATCGCCGCCTTCATCGCCGTGTGGGCGTGCGGCTTCACGCTCAACTTCATGACGCTGCTCGGGCTGTCGCTCGCCATCGGCGTGCTGATCGATGACGCCATCGTGGTGCGCGAGAACATCGTGCGCCACATGGAAATGGGCGAGGACCGCGTCACCGCAGCGCGCAACGGCACGGCGGAGATCGGCCTGGCGGTGATGGCGACCACGTTCTCCATCATCGCGGTATTCATTCCCGTGGCGTTCATGGGCGGGGGCGCGGGCGAGTGGTTCCGGCCGTTCGCGCTCACCGTGGCGACCTCGGTCCTGGTGAGCCTCTTCATTTCCTTCACCCTCGACCCGATGCTGTCGGCCTACTGGGGCGACCCGGTGGGATACGCACAGCAGGAGAAGAAGGGCGTGAGCCGTGTGCTCGCGAAATTCAACGCCTGGTTCGATCACCAGGCAGACCGCTACGGCAATGTGATCGCCTGGGCGCTGCACCACCGCAAGTGGATGGCCTTGATCGCGGCACTGAGCCTCGCCCTAGCAGTCGTCCTCCAGGCCACGGTCGGCGGCTCGAGCTTCCTGCCGGTGTCCGATGTCGGCACCGTCGCGATCGACGTGCGCACGCCCTCGTCGGCAAGCCTCGAGTACGCCAAGCTCAAGGTGGAGAAGGCCGCGGAGCTTGCGCGCACGATCCCCGAGACGAAGGCGACCAATAGCTCCGTGTCCGCGGGTGGCGGGCGTGTCTACGTGGACATCGGCAAGAGCACCCAGCGCGCCCGCTCGGCCGCCGACATCGCCATCGAGCTGCGCGCTCACCTGGCGCGGATCGTCGGTGCCGAGTACACGGTGCTCGACGACATCAACAACGGCGTGAGGAAGCCCGTGCAGATCCAGTTTTCGGGCCCCGATTCGCGGCGCCTGATGGCGATCACCAGCGACTTCATGGAGAAGCTGAAGAAGGTGCCGGGCGCCGTCGACGTGGGGCTGTCGGAGCAGGAGCCGAAGGATGAGCTCAAGATCGAGCTCGACCGCGGCCTCGCCAATTCGCTCGGCATCTCGGTGGGCGACGCCGCGCAGGCGCTGCGCGTGGCTTTTGCGGGAGTGGAGGTGGGCGACTGGGTCGATCCGACGGGAGAGTCGCGCGACGTCGCCGTGCGCCTGCACCCCGACGACCGCATCGACGCCTCCAACATCGAGCGCCTCCCGATCGCCGTAAGTGGCAGCAACATGATGGTGCCGCTCGACCAGATCGCGACCATCACCATGGGCAAGGGCCCGGCACGGATCCAGCACTCCGACGGCAAGCGGATGATTGCGGTCTCGGCCAACGCGCAGGGACGCTCGGCCGGCGAGGTGACCGACGACGCGATGAAGATCGCGAAGTTGATCGAGTTTCCCGCGGGCTACGGGCTCGAGCTCGGCGGGGCGTCGCGCGAGCAGAAGGAAGTGTTCTCCGAAATGGGGATCGCGCTGGTGATGGGCATCGCGCTCATGTACCTGGTGCTGGTGATGCAGTTCGGCTCGTTCACGGCGCCGCTGCCGGTGATGCTGTCGCTGCCGCTTTCGCTCATCGGCGTGGTGCTGGCGCTGCTCGCCACCCGCGGCACGCTGAACCTCATGAGCTTCATCGGCGTGATCATGCTGATGGGGCTGGTGGCGAAGAACGCGATCCTGCTCCTCGATTGCGCGCGCAAGGAGGAGGCCAAGGGCGTGGGCCGCGAGGAGGCGCTGATGCACGCCGGGCGCGTGCGGCTGCGGCCCATCCTGATGACCACCTTCGCGCTCATCGCCGGCATGATGCCGGTGGCCATCGGCCTGGGCGAGGGCGGCGAGTTCTACCGCCCGATGGCGATCGCGATCATCGGCGGCACGATTACCTCGACCATCCTCACGTTGCTGGTGGTCCCGACCTTCTACGATTCGATCGAGATCGCGCGCGACCGGGCGCGCGCCAAGTTCCACCTGCGATCCCAGGGCTGGAATCCGTTCGCGGCGTTTGTCGTCACCCTCCTGGAGGCGATCGCGGTGCTGGTGGGAGCGCGGTTCGCCTGGCGCGGCTCGAAGCGGCTTTTCGGACGCGCATCGCGGCGCAAAGCCGTCGTCCCCCACGAGAAGGAACTGCCGGTCGCGACCCGCGCGTCGGACTGATTCCCAGGCGCCGCGTGTGCGCTGGCGAACAGACGCGCCGGCGGCGCGCGCCCAAGCTTCGGTACGAGTTCTCCCGACCGGAGGAATAGCCCATGAGCATCAAAACCCCCACCCAGGGCGCGCTCGCCGTGGTCGCCGTTGCCCTCACCGCGTGCGGTATCGGCGCGTCGCGATCGCCGGATCCGGTCGCCAACGCGGCGATGATCGAACAGGGCAAGCAGATTTTCCGCTTCGACACCTTCGGGGACGAGACCCAGTGGACCGACACCTTGCGGCTGCATGAGGTGATTCGCACCGCAGTCGATCCCACCACCGCGTTGTCGGTGGGCCTGAAGGTGGACGCGGAAGCGCTTCCCGCCGCGGTCGTCCAGGGCATCCAGAACGGCAGCATCAGCCTGAAGAGCCCCGATACGACCGTCGCGCTGCTCAAGCTCAACGCGGTCGTCGGCCTCAAAGGGACCGTCGAGAGCATCAACGGCAGGGATACGCTCACGCGCGTCGGTGTGACCTGCGCGCTGTGCCATTCCACGGTCGACAACTCCTTCTCGCCGGGAATCGGCAAGCGGCTGGACGGCTGGCCCAACCGCGACCTCAATCCCGGC
>JANNKG010000005.1:0-1883 GCA_031396185.1 Burkholderiales bacterium
CCACGATCGACGACGCCACACCCGTGGTGCTCTCGCGCGCCGCCACCGACAGCAGCCCGGCGGCGTCGACCTGGAAGGTCACCTGGATGCGCGCGGCTCCCGCGACCATCGGTGGAATGCCGCGCAACTCGAAGCGCGCGAGTGAACGGCAGTCGGAAACCAGCTCGCGCTCGCCCTGCACCACGTGGATCGCCATCGCTACCTGGCCGTCCTTGAAGGTGGTGAATTCCTGCGCGCGCGCCACCGGGATGGTGGAATTGCGCGGCACGATGCGCTCCACCAGGCCTCCCACGGTCTCGAGGCCGAGCGACAGGGGAATCACGTCGAGCAGCAGCCAGTCGTCGCCCGGCGCGCGGTTTCCGGCGAGCACGTTGGCCTGGATCGCGGCGCCGATCGCCACCACCTGGTCAGGGTCGAGGTCCCGGAGCGGCGCCTTGCCGAAGAACTTCTCCACCGCGCGCTGCAGGTGGGGCATGCGGGTGGCGCCGCCGACCAGGACCACGCCATCGATGTCGCGCGTCTCGAGTTTGGCGTCGCGCAGCGCCTTGCGGGTCGGACCGAGCGTCTTCTGCACCAGCGCCGCGGTGGCACGCTCGAATTCCGCGCGGCCGAGGTGCAGGTGCAGCTTCTGGCCGTAGGAGAGCGTCACGTGGATATCCGCCGTGTCCCGGGAGGACAGCGCCTCCTTTACCTCGCGCGCCGCTGCGAGCAGTCGCCGGGTGTCGCCGCCCTTCGCATCGGCGATCTGGTGGCTGCCGCGCCAGTGGCTCGCGTTCGACTGGTCGAAGTCGTCGCCGCCAAGCGCCGAGTCGCCGTTGGTGGAAAGCACCTCGAAGACGCCGCGGGTGAGCTTGAGGACCGAGATGTCAAACGTTCCGCCGCCCAGGTCGAAGATCGCGAACGTGCCTTCGGAGCCGTGGTCGAGCCCATAGGCAATCGCCGCGGCGGTCGGCTCGTTCAGCAGCCGCAGCACGTTGAGCCCGGCGAGCCGCGCGGCATCCTTGGTCGCCTGGCGTTGCGAATCGTCGAAATACGCGGGCACCGTCACTACCGCGCCGAAGAGTTCCCCGCCGAGCGCCGCCTCGGCGCGATCGCGCAGCACCTTGAGGATCTCGCTGGAGACCTGCACCGGCGAGCGCGCCCCCGCAGCGGTCTCGATCGCGACCATCCCGGGGGCCTCGACGAACCGATAGGGCAGCGCGCCGTACTTGGCCACGTCGGCGACGCCCCGGCCCATGAAACGCTTTGCAGAGACGATGGTGTTGGCGGGGTCGTCGGCTTGCGCGGCGCGCGCGGCGTATCCCACCTCGGTGCGGCCGTCCTTGAAATAGCGCACCACCGAGGGCAGCAGGGGCTGGCCCTCCGCATCGGCGATCACCTCCGCGGAGCCGCTTTTCACCGTCGCCACCAGCGAATGGGTGGTACCCAGGTCGATGCCGACCGCAAGCTTGCGCTGGTGGGGGTCGGGCGCCTCACCCGGCTCGGAGATCTGCAGCAGTGCCATGTCAGCAGGCCATCGCGTCGGCCAGGGCCGCGGCACGGACCGCGGCACACACGCGCGCGCTCGCGGCGCGCCGGTAGAGCTCGTCGCCGCGTTGCTGCCATTCGCGCCAGCACGAGTACGCGAACTTGATGTCGTGCTCGTCCTCGCAACGCACGGCGCGCGCGTGGATGGCGGGCCAGTCGAGCGCGTCGCTGCCCTCGAGGCCCCAATCCTCGACGGACGGGGCGCCCGCGCCGAGGTAAGCCGCGACCACCGCGACCCAGAGGTCGTCGAGTGCCGCGCGCGGATCGCTCGCGTAGGGCGCGAGCAGCCGGAACGCATGCGTTCCCGTCACGCCGTGCAAGAGCGTGAAGTCGCCGGAGGCGGCATAGGCGCGCAG
>JANNKG010000032.1:0-4617 GCA_031396185.1 Burkholderiales bacterium
ATACCCACCCCTTGCCACGAAACTCATCAAAGAGTGAACAAAGCCTCTGTGCCCCTCTGTGTTGCCTCTGTGTCCTCTGTGTTGAAATCCCCTGCATCGAGATCCCGCGCGCCCTTCGCAGCCACCGGCAGCACTCGCACCGAACTGCGATGCTTGGCAACGTGGCTCAGGAGGATCTTGTAGATGTCGGGATCGAAGTCGATCTCGGCGCGCGTCTCGACCAGGTCCGCAAGCTCGTCTTCCGAGCGGGCGGTGCCGAGGTGGCACCAGCGGTCGAAGAGGTGCGCCTCCTCGAACTTCCCGTCGGGATGGCGCTCGCGGACGACGATGCGTCCCCGCCAGGGCCAGTCGGCCACGCGCCACGGGCCGAGCGCGGTGGCGAGCCGCAGGTTGTGCTGCGCGGGGGACTCCTCGCCGATGCATGCGCCCCGGCATTTCTTCACCTGGCGCGCGAAGCACGGGCCGCCGCGCTTCTCCCAGCCGAGCTGGCGCCAGCAGAAGCCCTCCATGCCGGCCAGTTCTTCGAGCAGCTTCCTCACATTGAGCTTGGCTGCGAACGGGCCGAAGAGCGATTCGGCGCCCTCGCCGCGCACGCCCCAGTCGATGTCCTTGTTGAGAAGGATCTCGGGCGTGGCGCCGAGCGCCGGCAACCGGACGAAGCACGCGTTCAGCTTGCGGCGCAGCTTGTAGTTGTGCAGCGGCAGCAGCTCCTTGACCAGCCGCGCCTCGCGCAGGAGCGCGCCCATCTCGCCCGCAGTCTCGTCGACTTCGATCCGCTGGATCTCGCCGGAGAGCCGGATGTCGTTGGCCGAGCGATGGTCGCTCGAGAAGTGCGAGCGCACGCGGTCGCGCAGGTTGATGCTCTTGCCGATATAGAGCGGCAGGTCGTTTACCCCGTAGAAGCGATAGACGCCGGGGCCCTCGGGCAGGCCCTCGAGCGCCTCGGGCGGCAGCTGCGGCGGCAGGCTCGGGATTTTGAGCAGCCGCCGCACGGCGGCCACGATGTCGGGGACTTCCTTCTCGTGATAGACGCGCTGCACGAAGCGCCACAGAACGCGCGCATCGCCCAGCGCCGAGTGCCGTCCGGTCCGTGAATGCGCGTCTCCCGCAACCGCCTCCTCGAGCCCGTGGCGGGCGATGATCGCATCGAGACTGTGGCCGACGACTTCGGGATAGAGCTTGCGCGACAGGCGCACGGTGCACAGCACGTCCGCGGTGAACGCCATCTCGAGGCGGCGGAACTCGTTCTTGATGAAGCCGTAGTCGAAGCGTGCGTTGTGCGCGACAAACAAGTGATCATCGAGGCGTTCGCGGATCTCGCGCGCAAGCTGCGAGAAGGTGGGCGCGCCGCGCACCATGGCATTGGTGATCCCGGTGAGGACCTGGATGTCCTCGGGGATGGTGCACCCGGGATTCACCAGCGACGACCACTCCTCGACCAGCTCGCCGTCCTGGATGCGCACGATGCCGATTTCGGTGACGCGGTCCCCGGTGGGCGTGGTGCCGGTCGTCTCGAGGTCGACGAAAGCGATGGCGGGGGCGAACATCCGCCATTTTATGGCCTCCCGGGGCGCTTAGGAATCGCCGGCATCGTCGAGGCCGCGAAAACGATAAAATGGTCGACCTTCTGGAAAGCGAACCATGCCCCGCACCCGTGCCAAGTCCCCTCCCCGCCTCACCCGTGACGCCGAGCGCCTGATTGCCCTGGCCAACGGCCTCAACGCCTCCGGGAGCCTCACCGAGGACCGGTTCTGGGAAAGCGAGATGTCGGCGCTGGTCGCGAAGCTGCTCGAGAACGGCAACGACGCCCCGATCGACGGCGCGCTCGACCATTTGTACCAGACCAACCTCGGCGGCTACGACACCCTGGTCGAGCTGGTCGAGAACGAGAGCGAGTCGGTGATAGCGATGCAGGGCGATCGCGCCTGGCAGGCTCTCCTGGTTGCCGCCCCGATCGTCGCGTGGTCCAAATACGCGATCCCTTCCGGACCCATCGCCGCCGCGGAGGCCGATATCCTGCGCGTGCAGCTGCAGGCGCACGTCCTCGCCGATGGCGCGCGCGTGACGCTGGTGCCCTATCTCTATTCGATCGACCAGCTGCCGCGGCATTTCTCGGAGCTGCGCAAGCTCGCCGCCCGCCTGGCCGACGGCGCCATCACGGGCGAAGTCCCGCGCCTGGACCTGGCACGGCTTCCGGAGACGGCGCACTTGCTGGCCGATACTCGCTTCCTGGTCGCATGCGCCGCGGTGCCGCGCGGCAAGGCGCTGTTCCGCTGGCAGGAGGATGCCTCGGGACACGTCGGGCGCGCGGGCAGCCTCGAGCAATGGATCGTCCAGGCGCGTCCCACGCTCGCCAAGGTGCTTCCCGGCTGTGTATTCGAATGCCTGCTGCCCGATGCCTACTACGTGAATTGCCGCGAGTCGGACCGGCGCGTGCGGCCGTTCGGCATCCGTGCGGCGGTCTCCTTCCTCGAAAACGCGCTGAAGGCGAAGGCTGCCGACCTGCAGGCGACGGTCGCCGGCTTCGGCGAGGAGCGCGTCGACGAATACCGCGTTGCCTTCTCCCTGATCGACGAGAGCGAGGTAGCCCATGGCGTAGTTTGGCCGCTCTACGGCCGCGAGGACGAGACGGTGCGCCCGGGGCCGCTCGAAGAGCTCCTCGCGCAGCTCACCGAATGCGGTGTGACGGAGGTCAAGAGGCTCAGCGGCACGTTCTCTCCCGAATACTGCGAAGACTGCGGCGCGCCGCTCTTCGCCAACACCGAGGGGGAAATCGTGCACGCCGAGCTTCCCGAAGAAGCCGACCTGCAGGCCGCGCACTTCCACTAAACCCAATAAAAGGGTCAGACACTTTCATTCGGCGGTGAATGAAAGTGTCTGACCCTTTTATTTGGCATCATGGCTTCAATGGACGCCCTCTCCGAAGTCCTGAGGCACGCCCGGTTCGAGGCGAACGTGACGCTGGACGCAACCGCACGGGAACCGTGGTGCGTCGCGGTACCGGCGAGCGAGGCGATGGGCCGCGCGCACCTGGTGGTCGAGGGTGAATGCGTCCTCAGAACCGCGCACGGCGAGGAAGTGACGCTGCGCGCGGGAGATTTCGTTTTTCTTCCCGATGCCGAGGCACACCTGATCGGCAGCTCGCTCGAAACCACCGCGACCTCGATCGCATCTCTCCTGCGCACCCCGATCGCCGGTGAGTTCCTGCCGGTGCGCCTCGGCGGGCAAAGCGGTCCCGGTACCCATTGGATCTCGCTCGCCTTCACGTGCGAGCGCCACCTCGCGCAGCCATTGCTCGCGGCGCTCCCGCGCGTGATGTTCGTGGACCTCGCCGGAGCACCCCAGGTCGACTGGCTGGTGGACGAGCTGGGCCTCGAGCTCTCGGCAAGCGATACGCCCTTCCTCGGCGCCGCCGCGACGCGCTCGCGCCTCGCCGAACTGGTCTTTGTCGAGGCGCTCGCCCGCTACATCCAGGGCCTGCCTCGCGGCGGCCAGGGGTGGCTCGCGGGATTGAATGACCGCTTCGTGGGCCGCGCGCTTGCCCTGGTGCACGGGCGCCCCTCGGAGCCCTGGACCGTCGAGCGCCTCGGGCGGCTCGTGGGCCAGTCGCGGAGCGCGCTGGCCGAGCGCTTCAGCCTGGTCATGGGCGAGCCGATCTTCGCCTTCCTCACGCGCTGGCGGCTGCAGCTCGCTGCCGAATCGCTGCTCACCTCATCGCGGACCGTTGACGCCATCGCCCACGAAGCGGGCTATGAATCGGCGAGCGCGTTCTCGGCGGCATTCCGCCGCGTCTTCGGCAAGCCGCCCTCGAAGTGGCGCAAGAAGCGCCGTCTAACGCAGCGCGCGGGATAGGAAGGGCAGCGACACGTCCATCCGGTAATCGACATCGGAGTGGGTGTCGTCGAACTCCTCGTAGGTGTGCTTGATGCCGGCCTGGGCAAGCCGCTTGGAGAGGATGCGCGATCCGAACTGAATGTGGTATTGGTCGCGCGCCCCGCAATCGATGTAGATCCCGCGCAGCGACTTGAGATTCTTCCGGTACTTGGTCACGAGGTTCACCGGGTCGTTGGCGCGCCAGCGCGCCCAGCGCTCGGTGATCACCTCCCCCGTTTCCAGGTTGAACGGCAGGCGGAAGCCATTGGGCGCCCGCGGATCGGGGTCGTAGGTCGCGGCCATGCACAGGTTCATGATGCAGTGGCCTTCGGCCTGGGTGAGCTTGGGCTTGCGCCACACCGCGTCGAGGAACCGGCGCACGCGCCCGTCGTCACGCCCACGGTCGGCGCCCTTCTCGGCCTTCCTCACGTCCATCTTTCCGGGCAGCCGCACGGGCCGGCCGCGGTACTTGGCGAGCTCGTTCAGCGTGTTCGGCCAGTCGTGCCAGTAGACGAAGTCGAAATACGCATCACCTGAATGGTCGGCGATGGCGCCCCACGTGGACGGGTAACGCATGCCGTGGATCACCGCGCCATAGCCGCCCGAGGACTTGCCGAAGCAGCCGCGATGGTCGCGCGAGGCGAGCGTTCGAAACTCGCGGTCCACGAACGGCACGATCTCCTTCGTGAGGTAGTCCGCGTAGTTGCCGATTGCCGAGGAATTCACGTACTGGTTTCCGCCGAG
>JANNKG010000066.1:0-11491 GCA_031396185.1 Burkholderiales bacterium
GCCAGCGCATCCAGGGACGCAGCCGCGTGCGCGATCGACTGCAGGCGGTCGAGGCGCTCGAGCAGGCGGTCCAGCAGCGCTTCGTAGAGGGCCTTCTCGCGCGCGAGCGCGCGGTCGCCCGCCGCGAGCGCCTTGTCCTCGAAAGCCTTGAGCTCGGGGGTGATGAAGCGCTCGGCGTTCTTCATCGTCTGGCGCCGTTTGTATTCGACCGGCACCTTTTCCAGCTGGCCCTGGGTCACCTCGATGAAGAAGCCGTGCACGCGGTTGTATTCGACGCGCAGGTTGGCGATGCCGGTGCGCATCCGCTCCCGCTTCTCCATGTCGAGCAGGAACGCGCCGCAGTCGTTCTGGATCGCGCGGAGCTCGTCCAGCTCCGCATCGCAACCGTCGCGGATCACCCCGCCCTCGCGGATCACCGCGGCGGGCTCGTCCTTGAGCGTCCTCGCGAGGCGGGCGTGCACCTCGCCTTCAGGTCGCAGCGCAGAAGTCGCGCCGTCGAGGCCGGCCTGGCCGCTATCCACCAGCGCGGCGTGAAGCTCCGGGAGGCAGGCGAGCGTTTCGCGCAGCCCCGCCAGGTCGCGCGGGCGGGCGGTGCGCAGCGCCACGCGCGCGGCGATGCGCTCGATGTCCGACCACGCTGAGAAGTGCTCCGCGAGCTGCGGGAAGCGCAGCCGGGAGGACGGATGGAACAGGGCTTCCACCCCGGCCAGGCGGCGTGCAAGCAGCGCCGTGTCGCGCAGCGGGTGGTGGAGCCAGTGGCGCAGCCTGCGGCTGCCCATCGAGGTGGCGCAGCGATCGAGGAGCGAGAAGACCGTGGGGGCTTCGGCCCCGCCGATGGTCTCGGTGATCTCGAGGTTGCGGCGCGTCGCGGCGTCCATCATCACGAACTCGCTGTCGCGCTCCACGCGCAGCCCCGTCACATGCGGCAGGTCCGATTGCTGCGTGAGGCGGCAGTAGCCGAGAAGCGCACCGGCCGCGCCGATCGCACCCTCCATGCCCTCGCAGCCGTACCCCGACAGGTCCGCCGTGCCGAACTGCTTCGCCAGGTCGCGCCCCGGCGGCGGCCGCGTCAAACTTCCATGGTTCGAGACGCTTGATCGCGATGCTCCCGCGAATCGCCAGGTCGAGGTCGCTGGCGACGAGGATTTCCGCGGGCTGCAGGCGCTCGAGCTCACCCGCAAGCCGCTCCACCGGCACCTCCGCGACCGCCAGGCGGCCGCTGGCGAGCGCGATCCAGGCGATTCCCGCGGTGGTACCGACCACGTGGATCGCGGCAAGCAGCGCCTCGCGCGAGGCGGGTAGCAGTGCCGCGTCGGTGATGGTGCCGGGCGTGACGACGCGCATGACCTTGCGCTCCACCGGACCCTTGGAAGTCGCGGGGTCGCCGATCTGCTCGCAGATCGCCACGGACTCGCCGAGCTTCACGAGTTTCGCGAGGTAGCCGTCGACCGAGTGGTACGGCACGCCTGCCATGCGAATCGGTTTTCCGGCCGATTGCCCGCGCGTGGTGAGCGTGATGTCGAGCAGCTTCGCCGCCCGCTCGGCGTCGCCATGGAACATCTCGTAGAAATCACCCATGCGATAGAAAAGCAGCATGTCGGGGTACTCTGCCTTGAGGGCGAAGTACTGCTGCATCATCGGGGTGTGGGCGGGCGCGCCGTTGAGCATCGGAAAAAGAAAAGGGGGCACAGAATGCGCCCCCTTCGATTCTACAGCGGTGCCAAGCGTCGTCGAGCGGCGCAACGCGTCCGTTCCAACGACCGCCGTGCTGCCAGCAGTTACTTCACCGTGAACTTCTTCGTCTGCACCACCTGGTCGTTAGCCAGGATCTCGACCTGGTAATCGCCCGCCGGCCATCCGTCGGGTTTGGAGATATGAAACTCCGACACCGCCGGGCCCGTGGGTTGGATCGTCAGCGTTTCCTCCTTGACCGGTACCTGCTTGCCGCCCGAGGCATAGGTCCAGCGGGCCTTGAGGGTGGTGGCGCCGCTGCCGGTGGTCTCGACCGCCACGTAAATGGTGTCGTTCTTCGCGAACGAGTCGGTGGCGCGGGAGACGCGCTTGTCGCCCCCGAGTGCGTTGCCGAGCGTCGCCGTGGTGACCGAGACTTGGGCCGCAGCAGGCGGCGCGGGTGCCGGCGCCGGGGAGGAACTGGGCGGCGGTGCCGCAGGGGGATCCTTCTTGCAGGCGGCGAGGCCGAGGGCGAGGAAGGCGATGACGAGAAGGCGGCTGGCGTTCATGGGGGCTCCGTGGGTCATTTCGAGGCGGGAATCTTGAGTTTCTGGCCGGGAAAGATCTTGTCCGGGTCCTTGAGGATGTCGCGGTTCGCCTCGTAGATGCGCTTCCAGTCGTTGGCATTGCCGTACTCGAGCTGGGCGATCTTCGAGAGCGAATCCCCGGACTTGACCACGTAGATCTTGGTCGCGGTGGAGCTGGACCCGCTTTGCACGTTGGAAAAATCGGGTGGCTGGTTGCTCATTTTGGGTGCTCCTGGAGGAGGAGCGGGTTTCGACCGGCGTGCTGGCGCGGAGTTCAGTGCAGCTTGACCTTCGGCTCGGTCTGCCGGCGGATGATGCGGGCGAGCGTGTCGAGCGCCATGCGCCAGAACCCGTGCAACGCCCAGATGTGCTGCCGGTAGAGCGAGATGTAGAAGAGCTTCGCGATCCATCCCTCGACGCGGAATTTCTCGCTGGAGATGAAACCCATGAGCTGGCCCACGGTGTCGTAGTTTCCGAGGGACACCAGCGATCCGAAATCGCGATACCGGTACGCCGGGGGTGCCTGCCCGGAGGAGCGCCGCGCGATCGTCTTCAACAGGTGGCTTGCCTGCTGGTGCGCGGCCTGGGCCCGCGGCGGCACCAGCTTGCCCTCGCCCCACGGGCAGGCGGCGCAATCGCCGAGCGCGAACACATGCTCGTCGCGAGTCGCCTGCAGCGTGTCGCGGACCACCAGCTGGTTCAGCCGGTTGGTCTCGAGGCCATCGATGTCCTTCAGCACCTCGGCACAGCGGATTCCCGCGGCCCATACGATGAAGTGGCCCGGCACCTCGCGGCCGGTCGCGGTCTTCAGGCCCTCGCGGTGGACCTCGACCACGCGTTCGGACACGAGCACTTCGATGCCCAGTTCCTCGAGCACGTTGAGAGCGCCTTCGGCAATGTGGTCCGGCAGCCCCGGCAGGATGCGCGGCCCGGCCTCGACCACGTGGATACGGATCTGGCGCTCCGGATCGAAATTCTCGAGGCCGTAGGCCGCCAGGACGCGGATGGTGTTGTGCAGCTCCGCGGCGAGCTCCACACCGGTGGCCCCCGCTCCCACGATGACGATGTCGAGCACCGCGCCGTCGTTGGCGAAGTTGGCGCGGAAGCAGGCGTTCACCAGCCGCCGATGGAAGAGGTGCGCTTGCCAGGCGTTGTCGATGGTAAAGGCGTGCTCGCGCACGCCGGGCGTGCCGAAGTCGTTGGACTCGCTGCCGATCGCCATCACCAGCGTGTCGTAGGCGATGCGCCGCTCGGGCAGGATCACCTCGCCCTCGTCGTCCTTTACCGCGCCCACCACGATGTCGCGCCGCGCGCGGTCGAGCCCGGTGAGGGCCCCGAGGATGAAGGTGAAGCGATGCCAGCGTGCCTGCGCGAGATAGTCGAGCTGGTGGTCGTGGATGTCCATGCTGCCCGCGGCCACCTCGTGCAGCAGCGGCTTCCAAAGGTGGGTGCGGCTGCGATCGACGAGCATCACGTTGGCCTGGCCATTGCGCCCGAGGCGCTCGCCCAACCGGGTGGCGAGCTCGAGCCCGCCAGCACCACCGCCCACCACCACGATCCGGTGGGGAAGCACCGCCCTAGTGGTCCCGCGCGACCTGCTTGCCGCCGAGGAAGATCTCCGACCACAGCCGGCTCCACTTGTCCCAGTCCTCGAGCATGATCGCGGGGTCGATCAGCTCGTAGCGGAACTTGTTGAGCGGGCTGTCGACCGCGGTGCTCGAGGGCACGCGATTGCGCGACTTGATGATCTCCTGGCCTTCGCGCGACAGGATGAAGTCGGCGAAGAGCAGCGCCGCGTTGGGGTGGGGCGCCTTCGCGGCCACACCCACCGAGCTCGGCTGGCCGAAGGCGGGCTGCAGCGCCTTCCACTCGATCGGCGCGCCCTTTTCCTTGAGGCGCGCAACTCCCTGCACATGCGCGTCGAGCGCGATGTCGATCTCGCCCGCCGCCACCAGCTCGGCCATCAGGGTGTGGCCGCTGCGCACGCCCGCCTTGTTCGCCGCGAGCTTCCTGAAGTAGGCGAGGCCTTGGGCCTCGCCCATGGCGCGCACGGTTGCGGCGAACCACGCGACGTCGGCCGCCTCGACCGCGAAACGTCCCGCCCATTTGGGGTTGAGCAGGTCCTCGTAGGTTTGCGGCACTTCGGCGGCGGGAACGGCTCGCGTGTTGTACGCGAGCACGTACAGCGACAGCCGCGTCGGCACGTAGCCGCCGTGGGCGGGAACGATGTTGGCGGGGATGTCCTTCACGGCGCCGGTCCGCACCGTGCCCAGGGCGCGCTCGCGGTGCAGGATCTCCATCTGCGCGCCGTCGGTCTCGATCACGTCGACCTCGAAGCGCCCGCCGCGGATTTCAGTCAACACGCGCTGCGCCAACTTCTCGCCGCTCGCGCGCCACAGGCTCACCTTGATGCCGTACTTCTTCTCGAACGCGTCGGCGATCGGGCGCGAGTCGTTGATCTGCATCGAGGTGTAGACGGCGACCGCGCCCTCCTTCTTCGCGCGCTCGAGCACGGCGGGGTCCACCTGGGCGAAGGCCGCGGATGTGGCGGTGAGAAGAGCAAGTGAAGCGAGCCAACGTGCCATGGGATCTCCCTACGACTTGTCGTGAAGCATCTTCAGCAGCGCCGCAAATATCTTGCCGTTGGCGGCGACGATGCGCCCGCTCTCGAGGAACCGGTCCTCGCCGGCGAAGTCGCCCACCAGCCCGCCCGCTTCGCGGATCAGCAGCGCGCCCGCCGCCATGTCCCAGGGCGACAGGCCCATCTCCCAGAAGCCGTCGATGCGCCCGCAAGCGACCCACGCGAGGTCGAGGGCGGCGGCGCCGGGGCGGCGCACGCCCGCGCACGAGGTCATCACCCTGCGCAGCATCCGCAGGTAGTCATCGAGGTTCTCGATCTCGCGGAACGGGAAACCCGTGCCCATGAGCGCGTCCTCGATCTTGTCGGTCTTGCTGACCCGGATGCGCCGGTCGTTCAGGTAGGCGCCCACGCCCTTGGTGGCGGTGAAAAGCTCGTTGCGGTTCGGGTCGAACACGACTGCCTGGGTGGGCACGCCTTTGTGCAGAAGGCCGATGGAGACGCAGTACTGCGGGTTGCCGTGGAGGAAGTTGGTGGTGCCGTCGAGCGGGTCGATCACCCACAGGTACTCGGCGTTGCGATCCTTGTAGCCGCTCTCCTCCCCGAGGAAGCCGTGGTCGGGGTAGGCGTCGTGCAGCACCGAGATGATCGCCTCCTCGGCGGCATGGTCGACCTCGGAGACGAAATCGTTCTTCTGCTTGCGCCGGATGGTCAGGTTGTCGAGGTCGGACGAGGACCGGACGATGATGCTGCCCGCCTTGCGGGCTGCCTTGACGGCGGTATTGAGCATGGGATGCATGGCAGAATTTTACTATGGACCCCGAATCGCCCCTTTCCCGCACGCGCATCGTGCTGTCGCGCACCAGCCATCCCGGCAACATCGGCGCGGCAGCGCGCGCGATGAAGACGATGGGATTCGCACACCTCACGCTGGTTCAGCCGCGGCATTTTCCCGATCCGGACGCGACCGCGATGGCGGCCGGGGCGGTCGATGTCCTCGAGGGCGCGCGCGTGGTCGATTCGCTCGAAGCGGCACTGGCGGACTGCACGCTCGCGGTGGGGTTCAGCGCGCGCGCTCGCGACCTGTCGCACGCCCCGCAGCGCCTGCGCGACGCGTCGGGCGCCATCCTCGAGGCCACCGCGCAGGGCCGCGTCGCGCTGGTCTTCGGCAACGAGACCTCGGGACTCTCCAACGAGGAGTTGCTGCGCTGCCAGCGCCTGGTGACGATTCCTTCCAATCCCGACTATGGCTCGCTCAACCTCGCGGCCGCGGTCCAGGTGGCCTGCTACGAGCTTGCCACTTCGGCTGCGCTGCATGACTCGCCCTTGGGCGGCACGGGCACCGCGGCAACCGGCGACGATTTGCGCGGGCTCTTCGAGCATCTCGAACGCTCAGTCACAGAGTCCGGACATGTCGATCGAGCGCAGCCCGGGCGGTTCATGGAGCGCATGCGCCGGCTCTGCGCGCGAACCGGCCTCGAGCGCGAGGAAGTGAAGCTGATTCGCGGCATGCTGGCCGCGTTCGAAAAGGCGATGAAGCGCTAGTCGGCAGCCGGCGCGGCGGCGGCGGCAGCGCGGGCCGGGATCGCGAGGGCCACCAGCGCCATGAGGGCCACGACCACGCCGCCCGTGATGAACGCGTAGCGCAGGCCCACGCTCTCGGCGAGCATCCCGCCCAGCGCCATGCCGGTTCCCAGCCCGCTCACGATGAATGTGGAGGACCACGTGAATGCCTCGGTCGCGTAGTGCGAAGGCGCGATGCGCGAGACCAACACGGATTGCGCGGCGATCGATGGGGCGATCAGCACCCCGGCAAAAAATGCCACGACCCCGAAAGCGATGGCGTGGTCCAGGAGGACCGCGTGCAGCAGCAGCGGCAGCGCCATCAAGCCCACGGCCCATGCGAACTGGCGCTCCACGGGCATGCGGAAGTGCAGGCCCCCGTAGAGCGCCCCTCCGAGCGCGCTTCCCACCGCGTTGATCGCGAGCAGCACGCCGCCGAGCGCGGGCACGGCGAGCGCGGTGGCGTAGGCCGGGTATCCCACCTCGAGAAGCCCGAACGAAAGCGTGAGCCCGAAGGTCGCGACGAACACCAGCCACAGGCCCGGCTCCCGGAGCGGCCCGAGCAGGTGGCGCTTCATCCCGGTTTCGCGCGTCAGGTAGCGAAGCGCTCCGGAACCCATGAACACCGCCATCGCGAGCACCATGAAGCCGATGGCCATCGCGAAGGCGGCGGTGGCCCCGGCGGTCGCGAGCACTATGGCGACCAGCGCCGGACCGAGGGTGAAGTTCACCTCGATCGCGACCGCGTCGAGCGCAAACGCGGTGCGCCGGTCGTCCTCGCGCTCGAAGCGATGGCGCCAGACGGTGCGGGTGAGCGTGGTGATCGGGGACGCGAACATTCCCGAGACGATCGCGCAGCCGGTGACCACCGCGAATGACAGGCCGAGCTTGGCGCTGGCGAGCGTGGCGAGAAGCGCCAGCGGCTGCACGACGGCCGTGACCGCCAGCAGGCGCTTCGGACCGTAGAGGTCGACCACCCGCCCCTGGATCGGCGCGCAGGCGGCCAGCGCCACCATCGAGATGCCGACGGCGGATCCGGCGAGGGTGAAATTTCCCATGGCCTCGTGCAGGAACATGAGCATGGCGAAGCTCACCATGCCGACCGGCATCCGCGTGAGCAATGCGCTGAGAAGCAGCCGGGCGACGTCGGGCTGCCGCAGGAACTCGACGTATTTGCGGGCGATTCGGTTCACGGGAATAGTTGATAATTTTACTCGGGAATGCGAGACTTAGTCCATGTTCAGCCGCATTCGCGAAGACATCCAGTGCGTGTTCGAGCGCGACCCCGCAGCGCGCTCGGTGTTCGAGGTATTGACCTGCTATCCGGGGTTTCACGCGCTCACGATGCACCGCATCTCGCACGCGTTATGGGGCGCCGGGCTGCGTTGGCTCGCGCGCTTCACCTCGCACATCGCCCGCTTCCTGACCGGCGTCGAGATCCATCCGGGTGCGACCATCGGCCGGCGCGTGTTCATCGATCATGGCATGGGTGTGGTCATCGGCGAGACCGCGGAGATCGGCGACGGCTGCACGCTCTATCACGGCGTCACCCTCGGCGGCGTCTCGTGGAACAAGGGCAAGCGCCATCCGACGCTCGGCAAGGACGTCGTGGTCGGCGCTGGCGCCAAGATCCTCGGGCCCTTCACCGTGGGCGACGGCGCGAAGGTGGGTTCGAACTCGGTGGTCGTAAAGGCCGTGCCGCCTGGCGCCACCGTGGTCGGCATCCCGGCGCGCATGGTGGAAGCGGGCCCCGCCCACGGAGAGGCGGGACGCATGGCGTTCGATGCGTACGCGGTGAGCGCCGATATCGACGACCCGCTTAACAAGGTGCTGCTTGCCTTGGGATCGCGCACCGAGGACATGGACGGCCGCGTGGCCGAAATCCTGCGCCGCCTCGACCAGCTCGAGGCCGGCTCGGGTGACACCGCCGCTGCGCGGCGCGCCGGCGGTCGCGGCTAGCCGCCGCGTCGACGAAACACGCGCGGGGGTCCCTCTCCGCGGGCGGCGGGATTCTCCACGGTCACCTGCTTGGTCTCGCCCGAGTCGCTCGTGACGATGAGCGAGCCCACGTCTACCGCCTCGAAGTCGCTGCCCTTCACGCGCGCAAGCTCGCCCACCAGCATGTCGTCGTTCCAGCGCGAATCGGGCACGCCCGAGACGAACCAGGCCGAGCCGTTGTCGGCGAGGATCATTCCGTACTTCTTCAGCGCGCGCAGGATGACCTGCACCGGCGGCGAGAATCCCGAAAGGTCGAAGCTCGCCTTGAGCCTCAGGCGCAATCCCATCGGCGGGTACTGCGATCCGGTGAGGCTCGAGGCCTCGTGCCTGGCGGGCCACAGGTACACACTTTGGGTCTGCGGGGCGGTGAAACGCAGCGCATGCGCGATCTCGCCCGCGACCACCTCCTCGTAGCGCACCAGGCCCGGCAGGATCGGCAGCCCCGCGGCATCGGCGGAAGTCCAGCCGGCGGGGCGCAGCGCGTTCGAGCGCAGGTCGTAAACGGCGCCCGAGCCCGCCTGCCAACTGCCGTCGGCCTGGGGGTAGGCTGAGAAGAGCTCGTACAGGATGCAGTTGTCGCGGTCGACCACCAGCACGTGGCGGTCGCCGTCGGACGAGGCACCGCCCTCGATCGGCGCGTTCGGCGGGATGGGGTAGGGGCCCGGGTCGCTCTCGTCGTCGTACTCGAAGGTGACGCGAACGCGCGGCTGGTTGCCCGGAACCGTCACATAGGGAATGCCGATGGGCGCGCCTTCGTAGACGGTGCCGAAGTCGGGATGGACGCCACGGGTCGCGCCCATGGTGGCCACGAACGTGTCCGAGGCGGGATGCCGAGGCAGCGTGTCGACGGGTGCGTTCCAGACGTTGTTGGCCGGCAACATCGGGCAGGTGCCGATCTGAGGCGCCCCGGCGACCGCCAGGGGCAGCAAAGCGACGCAGGTCCACCAGGAGAAGGAGTGCATACCCCTAGTTTGCAATGCCTGTGCCAATGTGGGCCTATAGTTGACTGAATCAGTCGGATTTCGCTATACTTGAGCAGATTACTCGGGATTGATCCCACTCCAGCCGAAAGCCGAGGCCACCCATGAGACTCACGACCAAAGGACGCTTCGCGGTCACCGCGATGCTGGACCTCGCCCTGCACGGCGCCAATGGCCCGGTCCCGCTGGCCGGCATCAGCGAACGTCAGAAGATTTCGCTCTCGTACCTGGAGCAACTCTTCGGCAAGTTGCGCCGGCGCGAGCTGGTGGAAAGCGTTCGCGGCCCGGGGGGTGGTTATCACCTCGCGCGCGATGCGTCGCAGCTTTCAGTCGCGGACATCGTGCGCGCCGTGGAGGAGCCGCTCGACTCGACGCAGTGCGGCGGGCGTGAGAACTGCCTCGACAGCCACCGTTGCATGACGCACGACCTCTGGGAGGAGCTCAACACCACCGTGTACGGCTTCCTCGAGGGGGTGAAGCTTTCGAACTTGGTCGAGAAGCAGCGCACCAAGCCCGTATCCCTGGTGCGCGGCCACACCCGGTCGCGCGACCCGCATTCCGTTCTGGCTTGAGAGGGCCGGCGACATGAACGCACGCAACCATCCGATCTACCTCGATTACTCCTCCACGACGCCGGTCGATCCGCGCGTGGCCGAGAAGATGATCCCGTGGCTCACCCTCAATTTCGGCAATCCCGCGTCGCGCAGCCATGGCTACGGCTGGGAGGCGGAGGAGGCGGTAGAGGACGCGCGCGCCGAGGTGGCGAAACTGGTGAACTGCGACCCGAAGGAAATCGTCTGGACCTCGGGCGCCACCGAATCGAACAACCTCGCGCTCAAGGGCGCGGCGCATTTCTACCAGACCCGCGGCAAGCACCTGGTGACGGTCAAGACCGAGCACAAGGCGGTGCTCGACACGATGCGCGAGCTCGAGCGCGAGGGCTTCGAGGTCACCTACCTCGATCCCGAGCCCGACGGCCTCGTCGACCTCGGGAAATTCGAGGCGGCGCTGCGCCCTGGGACGATCCTCGCCTCGGTGATGCACGTGAACAACGAGATCGGCGTGATCCAGCCGATCGCCGCGATGGGGGAGATGCTTCGCGCGAAAGGGATCCTCTTCCACGTCGATGCCGCGCAGTCCACGGGCAAGGCGCCGATCGACCTCGAGAGCCTCAAGGTCGACCTGATGAGCTTCTCCGCGCACAAGACCTACGGGCCCAAGGGCATCGGCGCGCTCTACGTGCGCCGCAAGCCGCGCGTGCGGCTTGAAGCGCAGATGCACGGTGGCGGGCACGAAAAGGGATTCCGCTCCGGGACATTGCCGACCCACCAGATCGTCGGCATGGGGGAAGCTTTCCGGCTCGCGCGCCTGGAGATGGCGGCCGAAGGCGAGCGCATTCGCATGCTGCGCGATCGCCTGCTCGCCGGCTTCAAGGACATGGAGGAGATCTACGTGAACGGCGACCTCGACCAGCGCGTGCCGCATAATTTGAATGTGAGCTTCAACTACGTCGAGGGCGAGTCGCTCATCATGGGCATGAAGGAGCTGGCGGTGTCGTCGGGCTCCGCGTGCACCTCGGCGAGTCTCGAGCCGTCCTACGTGCTTCGCGCCCTCGGGCGCAACGACGAGCTGGCGCACAGCTCGATCCGCTTCACCCTCGGGCGCTTCACCACCGCCGAGGACATCGAGTTCGCCGTGCGGCTCATCCGGGAGCGCATCGGCAAATTGCGCGAGATGAGCCCTCTCTGGGAGATGTACAAGGAAGGCATCGACTTGAATTCCGTGCAATGGGCAGCACATTGACCTAGGCAGGAGACGAAAATGGCATACAGCGAAAAAGTCATCGATCACTACGAGAATCCCCGCAACGTCGGCTCCTTCGGCAAGGACGAGGCGGGTGTGGCCACCGGCATGGTCGGTGCGCCCGCCTGCGGCGACGTGATGAAGCTGCAGATCAAGGTGAACAAGGCCGGCATCATCGAGGACGCGAAGTTCAAGACCTACGGCTGCGGGAGCGCGATCGCCTCCTCGTCGCTGGTCACCGAATGGGTGAAGGGCAAGTCGGTCGACGAGGCCGCGACCATCCGCAACACGCAGATCGCCGAGGAGCTCGC
>JANNKG010000012.1:0-12391 GCA_031396185.1 Burkholderiales bacterium
GATGCTGCGCGCGGGCACGACGGTCTACGCCGTGCCGTCGGTGATGATCGAGCAGGTCCAGGAATACAAGGCGCAGCCGTACGCGGAGATCGCCGCGAAGGGCGAGGTCGATTGGAAGGCCAACCGCTACCCGCTGCGCTCCCTGCTGCCGCTGCTGGGCGAGATCGATACGCCGACGCCGCTGCGCCAGATCCCGGTGCTGCTGTTGAAGAGCGGCATTCAGCGCGCCGCAATTCGCGTCGACGAGATCATCGGCAACCGCGAGGTGGTGGTGAAGACCATCGGGCCCCAGCTCGCGCGCCTGGCGGGCATCGCCGGGGCCACGGTGCTCGGCAACGGCCAGGTGGTGCTGATCTTGAACCCGGTGCAGCTGGTGCACCGCGAGCAGCCCAATGCGCAGTCGCCGGGCGCCGCCATCCCGGCGGCCGAGAGCGCGCTGGTGTCCGAGGGCAAGTCCGGCGCGCCCCTCGTGATGGTGGTCGATGACTCGCTCACGGTGCGCAAGATCACCAGCCGGATGCTCACGCGCGAGGGCTTCGAAGTGGCGACGGCGAAGGACGGTGTGGACGCGCTGCAGCAGCTGCAGGACCTCAAGCCCGACTGCATCCTCCTCGACGTCGAGATGCCGCGCATGGACGGCTTCGAGTTCGCGCGCAACCTGCGTGCCGACGCGGGTACGCGGGCCATTCCGATCATCATGATCACCTCGCGCACCGCCGACAAGCATCGCAACCGCGCCCTCGAGCTCGGCGTGAACGAATACATGGGCAAGCCCTACCAGGAAGACCAGCTTCTGGCACTGATTCGACGGTATACCGCCGAATCGGCCATGGCCTAACTCCAGAAGTACGCCAGGACTACGACCCCGAGCACGATGCGGTACCACGCGAATGGGCGGAAATCGTGGTGGGCGACGTAGCGGATCAGCGCGCGCACTGCCACCAGGGCACCCACAAAGCTCACCGTGAAGCCCACGGCGAACGGGGCCAGGTCGGACGCGGTGAATAGATCGCGGTACTTGAGCACCTGGTAGCCGGTCGCGGCGAACATGATCGGCACCGCGAGGAAGAACGAAAACTCGGTGGCGACCTGGCGCGAGAGGCCGAAAAGCATCCCGCCCATGATCGTGGCGCCCGAACGCGAGGTGCCCGGGATCAGCGAGAAGCACTGGGCGAGACCCACCTTGAGCGCGTCCTTCCAGGTCATCTCGTCGACGTTCGTCACGCGCGGCGCCCCGTGGCGCTCGTACCAGCGTTCGATGGCGAAGATCGCGATCGCGCCCACGATGAGCGCCACCGCCACGCTCACCGGATTGAAGAGGTACCCCTTGATCTGCGACTGGAAGGCGAGGCCGACGATCGCCGCGGGCAGGAAAGCGACCGCCAGGTTCGTCGCGAAACGTTGCTGCACCGGGTCGGAGCGGAGACCCGAGAATGCACGCGCGAAGCGGGCGCGATACTCCCAGCACACCGCCAGGATCGCCCCCAGCTGGATCACGATGTCGAAGACCTTGCCCTTCTCGTCGTTCAGGCCCAGCAGGTCCGAGACCAGGATCAGGTGACCGGTCGAGGAAATCGGCAGGAACTCGGTGAGGCCCTCGACCACTCCAAGCAGGAGTGCGTTGGCAAGCGCGTGAAGATCCATCGCGGCGTAGTCTATTGGAATTTGCGGGAAGGAGAGGATTCATGGACCGGAGGCGTGCCCTGGGGTTCCTCGCGGCGGCGTGCGCAGCGGGGACCCTGCCCGTCCGGGCGCAAGCGCCCGCCATTCATGCCCGCACCGTCGCGGCGAGCGGCGAGAAAATTCCGGTGGTCGGCCTGGGCACATGGCTCACTTTCGACGTGGGCGGTGCGGACTCGGGGCCGCGCCGCGCCCGCGGCGAAATCCTGCAGGCGTTCTTCGCGAGCGGCGGCCGGCTGGTGGACTCCTCGCCCATGTACGGCAGCTCCGAGGAAGTGATCGGGGCCGAGCTGGCCCGCTCGCCCGCTCCGCGCCTCTTCGCCGCCACCAAGGTGTGGACCGTGGGCGGCCTCGCCGGGCGGCGCCAGATGGAGCACTCGCGCGGCCTGTGGCGCGTGCCGCGTTTCGACCTCATGCAGGTTCACAACCTGCTCGATTGGGAATCCCACTGGCCCACGCTCAAGGCGTGGAAGGCCGAGGGCCGGATGCGCCACATCGGGATGACCACCTCTCACGGCCGCCGCCACGACGACCTCGAAGCGCTGCTGCGGCGCGAGCGCCTGGATTTCGTGCAGGTCACCTACAACTTGAATGACCGTGAGGTTGAACGCGTGCTGCTCCCGCTCGCCGCCGAGCGCGGCACCGCGGTGATCGTGAACCGCCCGTTCGACGGCGGGAGCCTCTTCGGCGCGAAAACCGCCAGGCCGTTGCCGGGCTGGGCCGCCGAGATCGGCTGCAGGTCGTGGGCGGAGGCGTTTCTCAAGTGGATCGCCGCGCACCCTGCGGTCACCTGCGCGATTCCCGCCACATCGAAACTTGCGCACCTCCAAGAAAACATGAGGGCCCTGGCGGGCCCCCTGCCGGATGCGGCGCTCAGGCGCCGCATCGCGGAGGATTACGCGCGGCTGTGAATCACCGCACCTCGATCTTGCCCTTCATGCCGGGGTGCAGGCCGCAGATGTAATCGTACGTCCCCGGGGTGTCGAACTTGAGGTAGGCCTTCCTGCCTGTGTGGATCACCTCGGTGCGCAGTCCACCCGCGCTGGTCACCGTGACCTGGTGCGGGGAATCGTCGACGTTGGTCCAGCTCACGTAGGCCCCCTTCGCCACCTCGAGTTTCTCGGGCCCGAAGAGGAACTCCGCGATTGCGACCGTATCGGGGCCCTTCTTCAACGCGGCCTTCGCGCCGGGAGCAGTGCCCGCGAGACGCGCGAGCGAGATCACGAAGTCCTGCCCTTCGTGGGGCTTGTGGCACTGGAAGCAGGTCTTGAGATCAGCCTTGTCGTTCACCTTCCCGTCGGGAAGGAATGCCCGGTACTCCCACTCGCCGTTGCGCATGTCGTTGGGATATTCGCTCCCCCAGCCGGTGTTCTTCATCATGACCATGTGCATCAGCGGGTCGCCCTTCAGGAAGCGGCCCTTCGCGTCTTTCACCGCTGCGCCCTTGTCATCGACCTGGGCCTTGTAGATCGCCATGGTGAGCGTCGCGCCGGGCGGGATGGGCTTGCCGGCCTTGACCACTTCCACCGCGGCCTTGGACGCGTAGAGCTCGCGGTACTGCTTGGTGTCATACCGGTCGACGGTGCCGTAAAGCACCTCTTTTTTGTCGAAACCCGCCGGGTATTGGATCCTTTCGGGCCCCGCGAGCGCGGGCAGGGCGGAAAGTACGGCGACGAGGCTGGCAATGCGGAATTTCATGGACGGGCTCCCCTGAGGTGGTCGGGTCCCGGCCAGGACCCGATGGTGAATTCACCCCTGAGTCGTATTCGCCCCCGCATCCTTACTGCTTGCTGTAGATTTCGCCCCCCTGGCGGACGAACTCGATCGACTTCACCTCCATCCCCTTCTTGAGCGCTTCCTGGTCGGACACGCCGTGTTTCGCCGCGAACTCGCGCACGTCCTGGGTGATCTTCATCGAACAGAAGTGCGGGCCGCACATCGAGCAGAAGTGCGCGAGCTTGGCACCTTCCTGGGGCAGCGTCTCGTCGTGGAACTGCTTCGCCTTGTCGGGATCGAGGCCGAGGTTGAACTGGTCGTCCCAGCGGAACTCGAAGCGTGCCTTGGACAACGCGTTGTCGCGGATCTGCGCGCCGGGATGGCCCTTGGCGAGGTCGGCCGCGTGTGCCGCGATCTTGTAGGTGATGATCCCATCCTTCACGTCGTCCTTGTCGGGCAGCCCCAGGTGCTCCTTGGGCGTGACATAACAGAGCATCGCGGTGCCGTACCAGCCGATCTGGGCCGCGCCGATGCCGCTGGTGATGTGGTCGTAGCCAGGGGCGATGTCGGTGGTGAGCGGGCCCAGGGTATAGAACGGCGCCTCGTGGCACTGCTCGAGCTCGAGGTCCATGTTCTCCTTGATGAGCTGCATCGGCACGTGGCCGGGCCCCTCGATCATCACCTGGCAATCGTGCTTCCACGCGAGCGTGGTGAGTTCGCCCAGGGTCTTCAATTCCGCGAGTTGCGCCTCGTCGTTGGCGTCGTAGATCGAGCCGGGACGCAGCCCGTCGCCGAGCGAGAACGACACGTCGTAGGCGGCCATGATCTCGCAGATGTCCTCGAAGTGTTCGTAGAGGAAGCTCTCCTTGTGGTGCGACAGGCACCACTTCGCCATGATCGAGCCGCCGCGCGAGACGATGCCGGTCATGCGATTCGCCGTCATCGGAATGAACGGCAGGCGCACGCCCGCGTGGATGGTGAAGTAGTCCACGCCCTGTTCGGCTTGCTCGATCAGCGTGTCGCGGAAGATCGCCCAAGTGAGCTCTTCGGCTTTCCCGTCGACCTTCTCGAGGGCCTGGTAGATCGGCACCGTGCCGAGGGGCACCGGGGAATTGCGGATGATCCACTCACGCGTCTCGTGGATGTGCTTGCCGGTGGACAGGTCCATCACGGTGTCGCCGCCCCAGCGGATCGCCCACGTCATCTTGTCGACCTCCTCGGCGATCGAGGAGCCGAGCGCGGAGTTACCGATGTTGGCGTTGATCTTCACCAGGAAGTTGCGCCCGATCACCATTGGCTCCGATTCCGGGTGGTTCACGTTGGCGGGAATGATGGCGCGCCCGCGCGCGACCTCGTCGCGCACGAACTGCGGGGTGACCTCCGCCGGGATCGAAGCGCCGAAGGACTCGCCGCGATGCTGTCGGCCCATGAGGTCGGCCAGCTTCCGGCCCATCGGGCCGCTGCCGCGCAGGCCTTCGAGGTACTCGGCGCGGCGCAGGTTCTCACGGATCGCTATGTATTCCATCTCGGGCGTGACGAGCCCACGGCGCGCGTAGTGCATCTGGGTCACGTTGGCGCCCGGCTTGGCGCGGCGCGGGCGGCGCTTGAGATCGAAACGCAGCTCGGCGAGCTTCGGGTCGGCGAGACGCTCCAGGCCATAGAGCGAGCTCGGGCCCGCGAGCAGCTCGGTGTCGCCGCACTCCGCGATCCAGCCGTCGCGCAGCCCCGGCAGCCCCGATCGGATGTCGATGTGCGCGGCAGGATCGGTGTACGGCCCGCTGGTGTCGTAGACGTACACCGGAGGGTTGGCTTCCGCGCCAAAGGCGGCGGGCGTGTCCGATTGCGTGATCTCGCGCATCGGCACGCGCAAATCGGGGCGCGAACCGGTGCAGTAGACCTTGCGCGAGGCCGGCAGCGGTTGGATGGCGGCCGCGTCGACCTGGGCCGACGTGGCGATGAATTTGGGATGGGCGTTCATTGCGGCTCCTCGTGATTACGCCGGGCGAAGGCCGGCGAACGGAGCGCGGATGGTGGTACCTCTCACGCTCCCTACGCCGGCATGACCCGGATCAGGTTCCAAGGGACTCTCTCACCGGACGAACAATTGCCGGACCCCTGCGTTTCGACCCCCAGTATATCCGTGTCCGAAGCGATTCCGGCCGCGCGCAATAGGCCGCGCGAGCGGATCATCCGGCGCCCGCCTCGAGAAGTGCGGCCTCGAGCGCGGCGATCGGCTCGCGGCGTTCGAAGAGCGCCTCCCGGCCCGCCCGGATCCGCTCGCGCAGCCCGGCGTTGCGTTCGCGGTCGCGGGCGGCGTCCACGGCGATGCGGACATAGTCCTCGGGGGTCGTCGCGACGAGCTCCGGCAATCCGCACATCTCGAGCATCGCGGCTGTCTGCCGGCCGCGCATGAAGCGTCCCGGCAGCGTCACCACCGGTGTTGCCGAAGCGAGCGCGTCGAGACTGGTGTTGCCGCCGGACCAGTGCACGGTATCGACGACCACATCAGCGGTGGCCAGGACGCGCCGGAAATTTTCCGCCGTCATTCGCGGCAGGAACTTGACCTGGCCGCGGGGGGCGACGCCGTGGACGGCGAGGGCGCGCTGCATCCTCGCGCCGAGCTGCTCGGTCACCGCGCGCGATGGCGACTGGAACAGGAGCAGCAGGCCGTCCTCGTCGGTGGCCAGCAACCGCGCGAAGAGTGCGTCCATGTCGGGATGCACTTTGAAAAGCGACTGTGGGCACGCATACAACCGCCGCCCCTCGGGCAAGCCGAGCGCGGCGCGGGCCACTGGCGCGGCCGGCGCGGGCATGGCGTAGTCCACCCCGGGACCGGGCAGCGCGATGAGGCGTTCGCTGTAGTGCTGTGCTGCGCCCGGCGGCTCCATCGCCGCGCAGGTGAGGAAGTGGTCAACCTCCGCGCCGCCGGTCGTGACCGGATGGCCCCATCCGGCGACCTGCACCGGGGCCAGGCGCAACGCCGCCAGCAAGTATGAGAGCGAGCTCATGCCGACCTCGGGCTGGACCAACACGTCGAGGTCGTCGGCTGCGATGCGCCCGGCGGTGTCGGCATCGCCCCGGCGCATCGTGACGAAATGCTCGCAGCCGGCTGCGATGCGGCGGGTGAATTCGTCCGAGAGCGGCGCGGTATGGTAGACGAAGCGCTCGAAGCGGCGCGGATCGAGCCCTGTGATCCAGCGCTCGAAGTAGCGCCCCGCGGTGCAATCCCGAAAGATGCTGCTCACGAAACCAATACGAAGGCGCCGCCCGCCGTCGAAGCGCGCGCGCCGCGGCGCGCACAGTTCGGGGCGAGCGGCACGGGCGAGTTGCGCGAGCAGCGCGGAGTACGCCCGCTGCAACGGCAGGTCGTCTTGGCCCTGGTAGGCCAGCAGGAAATTGTAGTGGGAGAGCGCGAACACCTGTGTCGCGCTCGCGGCCCACCGGCCAGACTCGGCGGCCAGCTGCTCGAGCCCGCGGGCGTACCGCCCCCGCCAGCGGGCGAGATCCTCGCGATCCGCATAGACCTGCGGCAGGAACAGCCGCTCGGCGAGCGCCGCGTTGAGATGGCGGGGGTCACGCGCCACGCCGCGCGCGAGCGCCTGGAGCGCCTGCGAGTTCTGCCCCATCTCCTGCTTGGCCTGCGCCAGCCGCAACTCGGTCTCGGGCTCGCCCGGGTCGAGTCGCGACGCCTGTTCGAGCACGCGCTCCGCGTCGGCCCAGCGCCCGTACTCGGCGAACTGCGCGCCGATCATCGCCCAGGTGGCGGCCTCGGTGGGCTGCGCGGCTTCGGCACGCGCGATACTCGCGAGCGCGGCGGCCGCCTCTCCCAGGTCGGCCTGGACGCGGGCCAGCCGTGCCCAGAGAGACGCCTGGGCGGGCATGACCGACACGGCGTACGCCAGCGCATCGCGCGCCTCGGCGGTGCGCCCTTCCTGCCATAGCAGCACCGAGAGATTCTTGTGGGCAGCGCTGAGCGTGGGCTCGAGCGCGACCGCCTGCCTGAGGGCGGCGATGGCGCCTGCCACGTCCCCGCGGCGGTGCAGGTCCTGCGCCAGCTCGAGCAGGTCGCGCGCGTCGTTGGGCATGGCCGATTCTACCCGCTTGACACAATAACTATACAATCGTATAGTTTCGCTACCATGCCTCGCCCTTCCCGGAATCTCGACCGCGCGCTGCTCGCTGCGGGACGCGCGCTCCTGCCGCGGCGCGGCTGCGCGGGCCTGTCGATTCGCGAGGTCGCCGACGCCGCCGGCGTGAACCTCGGCATGTTCCACTACCACTTCAAGTCGCGCGAGGCGTTCTTGAAGTCGCTGTTGCAAAGCATGTACGAGGAGATGTTTTCGCAGCTCACCTTCCAGGGATCGGCCGAGTGGGGACCGACCGACAACCTGCGGGCAGCGCTGCGCTTCCTCGGCCGGTTCCTGCGCGCCAACCGGCCGATTCTCGCGCGCGTGATGGCCGACGCCCTGTGCGGCGACCAGATCGCGATCGATTTCCTGCGCAACAACATTCCGCGCCACCTGGGGGTGCTGCTCGCCCTCATCGTGCAGGCGCAGGAGGCGGGTGAGATCGGCCCGCTTCCCGCGCCGCAAGCCCTCGGCTTTTGCGCCGGCGCCCTGGCGATGCCGATCCTGTTCGGCGGCGCGGTGGCCGAGAGCGGCGCGCTCGGCGCCGCAGGCACCAAGAGGATCACCGCCGCCCTGCTGACCGACGCGGCGATCGATGAGCGCATCGAGCTGGCGCTCGACGCGATCTCCCAACCGATCGCGCTGCCGAAGGCCAAGCGCCGCGCGGTCGCGCCACGAGGCAGGAAATGAAGACCACCCGCTTCGCCGGTACGATCGCCGCGGTGCTCACGCTCACGGGCTGCGGCAACCCCGCTCCCCCTGGGCTGCAGGGATACGTCGAAGGGGAATACGTCCGCATCGCCGCGCCCTTCGCCGGCACGCTGGTCGCACTCGATGCCCAGCGCGGGAGCCAGGTTGCCGCGGGTAGCGCGCTATTCGCCCTCGAGAGCGAGAACGAGGACTCGGGGCGGCGCGAGGCCGAAGAGCGCGTGAAACGCGCGCAGGCCCAGGCCGAGAACCTGCGCAAGGGCCGCCGTCCCTCCGAGATCACGGCGGCCCGTGCGCAACTCGGGCAGGCCCAGGTGGCATCCAGCTTGTCGGAACGCGACTATGCGCGCCAGCTGGACTTGGTCGCGAAGGGTTTCGTGAGCCAGAGCCGCGCCGACGAGGCGCGCGCCGCGCGCGACCGCGACCGCGGCAAGGTGGCCGAGATCGCAGCCGAGCTGCAGACGGTTCTCGCCGGCTCGCGCCCCGACGAGATTCGCGCTGCCGAGGCCGAGACCGCGGCAGCGCGTGAATCTCTCAAGCAGGCCGATTGGCGCCTTCGCCAGAAGACGGTTGCATCGACCGTCGCCGGCACCGTGACCGACACGCTTTACGTTCGTGGCGAATGGGTGCCCGCGGGCTCGCCGGTGGTGGTGGTACTGCCGCCGGGCAATGTAAAAGTGCGATTCTTCGTTCCCGAGCCTCGCCTCGGTGCGCTCAAGGTGGGCCAGAAGGTTTCGATCGCGTGCGATGGTTGCGGCGCAGGGATCGAGGCGGCGATCGCGTTCATCTCGCCCCAGGCGGAATTCACCCCGCCGGTCATCTACAGCAAGGACAGCCGCGCCAAGATGGTTTTCATGGTCGAGGCGCGTCCCGCACCCGAGCTCGCGGTTCGCCTTCACCCCGGCCAGCCGGTGGATGTGACGCTCCAATGAGCGAGCTCGCAATCGCCGTCGAGGGCCTCACCAAGCGCTTCGGCGACAAGACCGTAGTCGATCGTTTCTCGATGCAGGTGCCGCGCGGCCAGATCTACGGCTTCCTCGGACCCAATGGCAGCGGCAAGACCACCACCATCCGCATGATCTGCGGGCTGCTCACCCCCGACGAGGGCCGCGGGACGGTGCTCGGCCACGACCTCGCGCGCGACACGGCGTTGATCAAGCGCGAGGTGGGCTACATGACGCAGAAATTCAGCCTCTACGAGGACCTGTCGATCCAGGAGAATCTCGACTTCGTCGCCCGCATGTACCGGGTGACGGACCGCCGGCGCCGCGTGGCCGGGGCCCTCGCCAACTTGGGCCTCGCCCCGCGCAAGGACCAGCTCGCGGGCACGCTCTCCGGAGGCTGGAAGCAGCGCCTCGCGCTCGCCGCCTGCCTCATCCACGAGCCCAAGCTGCTGCTGCTGGACGAGCCGACCGCGGGCGTGGACCCCGGCGCGCGGCGCGATTTCTGGGAGCACATCCACGAGCTCGCGCACTCCGGCATCACCGTTCTCGTCAGCACTCATTACATGGACGAGGCCGAGCGCTGCCACGCGCTCGCCTACATCGCCAACGGCAAGCTGCTCACCCAGGGCACCATCAAGGAAGTGATCGACCGGGCGAACCTCGGGACGTGGGAGATCGAGGGACCCGGCCTGATGGACCTGGTGGCGGAGCTGCGCGCCCTTCCCGCGGTCGAGATGGTGGCCCCGTTCGGAGCCGTGCTGCATGTGAGCGGCACCGATCGCGGGCTCGCTGACTCGCTCGCACCGTATGCGCGGCGTCCGGGGATGGCGGTGCGCGAGGTTGCCCCGAGCCTCGAGGACGTGTTCATCCACCTGATGCGGGGCTTGGGCGAGTCGGCCAAGCCGGGCGCGAAGCCGCACTGACCGGGACCGCGAATGTTCGCCCTGCACCGCTTCCTCGCCGTCCTGATGAAGGAATTCGTCCAGATGCGGCGCGACCGCCTCACCTTCGCGATGATGATCGGCGTGCCGGTGATGCAGCTGGTGCTGTTCGGCTTCGCCATCAACATGGACCCCAAGGCGCTGCCCGCGGCGATGGTGAGCGCGGAGTCGAGCGTCTTTACGCGCTCGCTCACCCGCGCGCTCGAGAACACCGGCTATTTCCGCATCGTGGCCAATCCCGCGACGGTGGCCGAAGGCGAGCGGCTCCTCGCCCTTGGCCGCGTGCAGTTCCTGCTCCAGGTCCCCGAAGACTTCTCACGCCGCCTGATGCGCGGCGAGCGTGCGGTGGTCCTGGTCGAGGCCGACGCGACCGATCCTGCCGCCACCAGCAACGCCCTCGCCGCGCTGCAACAGGTGAATCGCACCGCCCTGGACCACGACCTCACCGGGCCGCTCGCGAGGCTGCGCGGCGGCGAGCCCGCGTTCGAGGTGCGCGTGCACCGGCGCTACAACCCCGAGGGCGTCACGCAGTACAACATCGTGCCCGGCCTGATGGGCGTGGTGCTCACCATGACCATGGTGATGATGACCGCGGTGGCGATGACCCGCGAGCGCGAGCGCGGCACCATGGAGAACCTGCTCGCCACGCCGGTCAGGCCCCTCGAGGTGATGCTCGGCAAGATCGTGCCCTACATCTTGATCGGCTATGTTCAAGTGGTGGTGATCCTGATCGCCGCCAGATACCTCTTCCAGGTGCCGATGGTGGGAAGCCTGTGGCTCCTCACCACGGTGCTGGTGCTCTTCATCGCCACCAACCTTGCCATCGGCTTCACCTTCTCGACCCTGGCCAAGAGCCAGATGCAGGCGATGCAGATGACGATGTTCTTCTTCCTGCCGTCGATGCTCCTTTCGGGGTTCATGTTCCCGTTCCGCGGCATGCCGGACTGGGCGCAGGTCCTGGGCGAAGCGCTGCCGCTCACGCACTTCCTTCGTATCGTCCGCGGCATCCTCCTGAAGGGCAGCACCCTGGGCGACATCTACCCGCACCTCTGGCCGCTCGCCCTGATCCTGCTGGTGGTCTCGGCGGCGGCCCTCATGCGCTACCAGCGCACCCTGGACTGAGGGCGGCCGAGCGAGGCCCCTTTGCTACAATCCGCATTCATTTCGCCCGACCCCGGGCCCCGCACCCCCATGAACGTCGAGCAAGCGCGCTTCAACATGATCGAGCAGCAGATCCGCACCTGGGAGGTGCTCGATCCGCGGGTGCTCGAGCTGCTGTTCGAGGTGAAGCGCGAGCTCTTCGTGCCCCCGGAGAACGCGCGCCTCGCCTTCGCCGACCTCGAGGTGCCGCTCGGCCATGGCGAGTCGATGATGCAGCCCAAGGTCGAGGCGCGCATCGTCCAGGAGCTCGCCATCCAGTCCCACGAGACCGTCTACGAGGTGGGAACCGGCTCGGGTTACCTGAGCGCCCTGATGGCGCGGCGCGCGCGCCACGTGACCAGCGCCGAGATCCATGGCGAGCTGCGCACCCGCGCCGCCGGCAATTTGAAAGCGGCGGGCATTTCCAACGTGACCCTCCTCGAGGGCGACAGCGCGCTGCGCCCGCTCGCCGAATCCGCATTCGACGTGATCGTGCTCACGGGCTCCACGCCGATCCTGCCGCAGGCGTTCCTCGACCGACTTTCGGTCGGCGGGCGGCTCTTCGCGGTGGTGGGCGATTCGCCCGTCATGAAGGCGTTGGTGGTACGCCACCCTGCCGCGAGCTCGTTCCAGCACCTCGAGCTTTTCGAGACCCTCGTCAAGCCACTGGTCAACGCCGCGCAGCCGCCGCGGTTTCGTTTTTAACGCGGAAAAATCCTCGATGAAACTCACCCCGATCGCACTCGCGCTCACCGCCGCCTTCGCCACGTCACCGGCCAGCGGTGCCGACTTGGTGACCCTCTACCGCGACGCCCGTGTAGCCGACCCGGTCTACCAGGCGGCGCGCAGCCAGTACCAGGCCACGAGCGAGCGCCTGCCGCAGGCGCGTTCGGGTTACCTGCCGCAGATCGCAGCCACGGCCGGGATCTTCCGCAACCACGCCGAGCGCGATGGCGCCGCCGACCGCGACTACAGCACCAAGACGATCGCGGTCACGCTGTCGCAGCCGATCTTCCGCCTGCAGAACTGGATCGCGATCAGCCAGGCGCAGAACCTGGTGCTGCAGGCCGAGGCGATCAGCCAGGCGCAGAACCTGGTGCTGCAGGCCGAGGCGATACTCGCTGCGTCGCTGCAG
>JANNKG010000094.1:0-5512 GCA_031396185.1 Burkholderiales bacterium
TTTACTGTGCAATGAGATATTACTGTTTTTTAATAAAACCAATATGTTTTACATTTGAAATTCGGAGTGAATAATATGTTCAATTCATGGCGGTGTCGATGGCGGTGAGCCCGCCGCCGACGACCACGATCGGCAGGCGCACCTGCAGGTTGGCGATCGAATCGGTGCGCGCAGCACCGGTGAGCTGCAGTCCCATGAGGAAGTCGGAGGCGGTGCGCACGCCGCGGGCGAGGCCGTGGGGCATGTCGAGAACCGTGGGCTTGCCCGCGCCGGCCGCCAGCGCGATGTGGTCGAAGCCGAACGCGAAGGCGTCCTCCACGGTGAGCGTCCCGCCGAAGCGCACGCCGCCGATCATCGCGAACTCCGCGCGCCGCTCGACCAGCAGGCGTGCCATCTTCAGGAAGTTCTTGTCCCAGCGCACGGTGATGCCGTACTCGGCGACGCCGCCAAACCCCGCCATGACGCGCGATTCCAGCGGCTCGCGCAACCGGGACACGTCGTGCACCGGGTGGAACGCAACGCGTTGGCCGTGGGCATCGACGCCGCTCACCGCCGCCTCGAGTGGCTCGATCTTCAGGCCGTCGATACCGACTACCGTGTGGCCGTCGTTCAGCAAATGGTGCGCCAGGGTAAATCCCGCGGGACCCATGCCGACCACGAGCACCCGCTTGCCGGTGGAGGGCAGCGGCAGGAAGCGGCGCAGGTTGAGGGGGTTCCAGCGCGTCAGCAGCGCGTAGATCTCGAAGCCCCAGGGCAGCTCGAGCACGTCCTTGAGCGTGCGCGTTTCGGCCTGCGGGATGTTCACCGGTTCCTGGCGCTGGTAGATGCACGACTTCATGCAATCGTTGCAGATGCGGTGGCCGGTGGCGCACACCGTCGGATTGTCGATCACGATCATGGCGAGCGCGCCGATCGCCCAGCCCTCGCTCTTGAGCTTGTGGAACTCCGAGATTCGTTCCTCGAGCGGGCAGCCGGCGAGCGGCACGCCGAAGGGGCTTTTCTTGAACGCCGTGCGCCCGTCCGCGGCGGGCTTCTCCATCAGGCCCTTCGAGCACGAATCCTTGCCCTGCTCGTGGCACCAGATGCAGTAGTTGGCCTCGTCGAGCGCGCCGGCGAGCCCGGTGCCCGGATCGGTGAGCGCAAAGCCCTCGCGGCGGCGAATGTGATGCAGCGTGTGGACCGAATATCCAGCGCTCGATTCTGTTTGCACCGGTACCAGATGCATGGGATCGACACGCTGGGGAGGGCGGAACAGCACGCCGCCGCGAAAGCGCCGGCGGCCCTCCGGCGTGTGCGCCGCCCACGCCGCAAACTGCTCCGCGAGCGCGAGGTCTTCGGCATGCAGCGCCTCTTCCTGGATCCACTCGAGCACGGTGCGGGCAAACTTCAGCTCGTCGAACGTGCCGCCCAGCCGGGCAGTGATCGCGGCGTGAAGCGCATCCCCATCGAGACCCGCGGCCTCGTCGGCCTTGATCTTCAGCATCGCGCGCCGCTGCACGAACTTGCGCTTCACGCGGAAGAGTGGCGCAAGCTCATGATGGCTCTCCACCAGGTCCTGCCACTCGTCCTCGATCGAGAAGAGCCGCGCCACGAAGCGGTCGAGGTGAGGCGCCACGGCCATCAGCAGGTCGGCCTCGCCCTTGTAATCGAGCTGCAAGGGTTGCGTACGGGCGGCGACAAACCGGTCGTGGAGCGGCGCGTCGGCCTCGGCCAGGTACTGCGTGAATGCCAGGTCGACCCGCTCGAGGCCACTGCGATGGTGAAGATCTTCGAAAGCGAGGCCGAAGGCGAGCGCGAGGGACGGCGGGGAGGGGGACATCGAGACGCGGCAATTGCAAAGGACGCCAATTTTATCGGAATCCGTAATGCGGCACCGTCCGTACCGTCGGGGAAGACCCCGATTTTGCTATCATTTCAGGACCCATTCGTCATAAAACCGACCCTTACAGAGGGACCACCTGCCATGGATCGTCGCAACTTCCTTCGCATGACCGGAGCGGCTTCCGGCGCGCTCGCCCTGCCGGGCGCCATCTCGAGCGCCTTCGCCCAGGCCGCATCGTCAGACCGCTGGAAGACCTACGAGGTCACCACGCGAGTGGAGGTGATGAAGCCCGTGGGCGTGACGCGCGTGTGGCTGCCGACGCCGCTCACCCAGGACACGCCCTACCACCGGTCGATGGGCAATTCGTGGGTGGCTGACGGTGGCACGGCCGCGCAATCCGTCGATCCCAAGTACGGCGCCGGCATCGTCTGGGCCGAGTTCCCGGAAGGCGTGCGCCCGGTGCTCACGCTCACCAGCCGGTTCGCGACTCGTGACGTCGCCGTCGACTTGTCGAAGCCCGGTAACGCGCCCGCCGAGGATCGCGCAGTGCTCGCCCAGTACACGGCTGCCAGCGACCTGCTGCCCATCGATGGGATCGTGAAGGAAACGTCGTCTTCCATCGTGAAGGGCGCCCGCGGCGATCTCGAGAAGGCACGGGCGATCTACGAATGGGTCGTGGACAACACGGTTCGCGATTCCAACACCCGCGGCTGCGGCGTGGGTGACATCAAGTTCATGCTCGAGAACAAGGCCCTGGGCGGCAAGTGCGCCGACCTGAACGCGCTCTTCGTGGCGCTGGCGCGCGCCGAGGGCATCCCGGCACGCGACGTCTACGGCGTGCGCGTGGCGGGCTCGGCGCTGGGTTACGGGAGCCTCGGGCGCGCGGGGGGTGACATTACCAAGGCGCAGCATTGCCGCGCGGAGTTCTACCTGCCCACGCACGGTTGGGTTCCGGTGGATCCCGCAGACGTGCGCAAGGTCATCCTGGAAGAAGGCGGCGGCAAGGCGGTGGACGACCCGATGGTGGTGGCGGCGCGCAAGCGGCTCTTCGGCTCGTGGGAAATGAACTGGCTTGCCTACAACTATGCGCACGACTTGTCGCTGCCGAAGTCGACCAAGGGGAAGATCGGCTTCCTCATGTATCCGCAGAGCGAGACCGCCGAGGGTCGCCTCGACAGCCTCGATCCCGACAACTTCAAGTACACCATCAGCGCGAAGGAGATCGGCTGAACCCGATCCTTCGGGCAGCCGCTGTCGCGATCGCGATGGCGGCTGCAAGCGTTTCTGCAGAGACCCAGTTGAAGCCTTGGGCCGGGACGGTGACGCCGGCGCTCGCGCGTGACGACCTGACGGGCAAGCGGGTCGACCTGAAGGATTTTCGCGGTCGCGTGGTGCTGGTGAATTTCTGGGCTACGTGGTGCGAGCCGTGCCGCGACGAGATGCCCTCGCTCGAGCGCCTGCGGGGGAAGCTGCGCGGACGTCCCTTCGACGTGCTCACGGTGAACTACGGCGAGGGGCCCGCCAAGATCAACGCGTTCCTCGCCAAGCAGAAAATCTCGCTGCCGGTCCTGCTCGATCCCGAGAAGGAAGCGGCGCTCGAATGGAAGGCGGGCGGGCTGCCGATGACGTTCCTGGTGGACGCCGAAGGCCGCGTGCGCTACTCGGCATTCGGAGAGTGCGACTGGAGCGAAGGCGAGCCCTTCCGGGTGGTCGAGAACCTGGTCGCCGAGGCGCCGCGTGCCCGACGGTAAGCCGGTCGCTTATCGCATCGTCGACCAGTCCGGTAAAGATCGCGGCGACGAACGCGGTCAGGTGGTCGCCGCGCTGCTCGAGAATCCGGCGCGCATCGCTCCCCGGTATTTCTACGACGAGCTCGGCTGCGCGCTCTATGGCGCCATTTGCCGCCTGCCGGAGTATTACCCGACGCGCACCGAGGTGGCGCTCTTCCGCGAGCATCGCTCCGCGATCGCCGAGGCATTGGGGCGCGGACGCCAGTTCGTAGACCTTGGCGCGGGCGATTGCTGCAAGGGTCAATCGTGGCTGCCATTCCTCGCGCCCGCCCGGTACATCGCGGTCGACATTGCGAGGTCCGAGCTGGAACGCTCGCTCGCGCGCATGGCGCCCGATTTCCCCGAGATCGAGATGCTCGGCGTGATCGCGGATTTCGCCGCGGGCCTTCCCCTCGACGATGTCCTCGATGGATCTGCCGCGACGTTCTTCTATCCCGGATCGAGCATCGGCAACTTCGCGCCGGCGGAAGCGGTAGGATTTCTCGCCAACGTGCGCGCGCAGTGCGCCTCGCGTCCCGGCAGCGGCCTGTTGATCGGCGTGGACGGCAAGAAGGCCGCGGCGGTACTCGATGCGGCTTACGACGATGCGCTGGGGGTGACCGCCGCATTCAACCGCAACGTGCTTTTGCACCTCAACCAGCGCTTCGGTTTCGACTTTGCGCTCAAGGGCTTCGAGCACCGCGGGTTCTACAACGCGGCCGAAGGCCGCGTGGAGATGCATCTCGAGGCGTTGCTCGACCAGTCGGTCCATCTCGGCGACCACGAGCGCCGCTTCGCACGCGGCGAGCGCATTCACACCGAAAATTCCTACAAGTACGATGCGCCGCAATTCGAGGCGCTGTTGCGCGAGGCGGGCTATGCCGCCGTTCGCCATTGGGCGAGCCCGGATCGCGGCTATTTCGTCTTCTACGCGACCTGAGCGGGGCGTGAGCCGCGAACGCGGCCCGTCGCCGCGTAGTGCCGCTTCAGGCCCGCGAAGCGAGGGTTACCTGACCATGACCTCGGCCGGACCGGCGACAATCTCGCCAATCATCGCAGCCCGATTGAATCCGTCGGCGCGAAAGATCTCAAGCACCTTGTCGACCGCCGAGGGATCGCACGCCACCAGCAGTCCGCCGCTCGTCTGGGGATCCGTGAGGACCGCTTTCTCGGCTTCGCCAATGCCGCTACCCAGTTTCACGCGGTCGCCATAGCCCGTCCAGTTTCGACCCGACGCGCCGGTGACAATGCCCTCGCGCGCGAACTCGAGCGCCTGGGGAAGCAGCGGCACCGATTTCCAGTCGATCACGGCCCCGGCCTTGGAGCCCTTGGCGATCTCGAGGAGGTGGCCGAGGAGGCCGAAACCCGTCACGTCGGTCAGTGCGTGGACTTCGGCCAGCTCGGCCAGGCGCGTGCCCGGGGTGTTCAGCTTCGTGGTGGCGGCAATCATTGCCTTGTAGCCGTTGTCGTCCAGCTTGCCCTTCTTCAGCGCCGCGCTATGGATTCCCACGCCCACCGGCTTGCCGAGCACCAGCTTGTCGCCGGGCTTGGCTCCCGCGTTGCGCTTGAGGTTCTTCGGATCGACGATCCCGATCGCCACAAGTCCGTAGATCGGTTCGACGGAATCGATCGTATGGCCGCCCGCGATCGGAATGCCCGCGCGGGCGCATACCGATTCGCCGCCTTCGAGGATCTTGCGGATGACCTCGAGCGGGATCTGGTTGATCGGCATTCCGACCAGCGCGAGCGCGAACAGCGGCTGGGCCCCCATGGCGTAGATGTCGGAGATGGCGTTGGTCGCCGCGATCGGCGAGGTTGGCGGTCGTGTTGAGGCAATACTTCTCCAGAATCGGCGCGTAGGGCGTGAGCGGATGGCCGGTGACGTAGAAACCAAGCAGTTCCTTCTCGTGCGCGAGCAGTT
>JANNKG010000107.1:0-2313 GCA_031396185.1 Burkholderiales bacterium
CCCAGCATTATCTTGGGGGGGGGGCCGTTTTTGAGGGGCCGTACGCCGCCCCCATCGCCCGCCGCGCCCCCCCCGCTGCGTTAGACGGCCCCCGGGGCCGCGTACCCCGCCCGCGACAGGCTGTAGATCACCGGGTTGGCGATGACCGAGCGGCCCGCAAGCGCGCGTTTGTCGGCGTAGTAGGCGATCGCGAACAACAGCCCGATGTAGCCGAACGAAGCGGTGATGATGACCCAGCCCTGGAGCATGGCGCTCGCCCCGGCTCAGTCCGCGCGTTCCATGATCAGCGCGACCAGCGCGATCAGCAGCGCCCAGGCGCCGAAGAGGTATGCGTAGAGCGTCGGGATGCCGAAAACGGTCGCGCGCACGTTGAAGAGGGCGAGCAGGGGAAAATTGAACAGCAGGCAGCCCAGCAGGAACAAGCCCACCAGCCGCTCGCCCTTTCGGCCAGGTTTTGACACGATCGCCCCCCTTCCCGACTGCGCCTGCGCCGCGACCCCGATCAGAGGTTTTGCTTGAGCTGCTCCAAAATTCCCGGATTCTCCAGCGTCGAGATGTCCTGGGTGATCGCCTCCCCCTTGGCGATCGAGCGCAGCAGCCGGCGCATGATCTTCCCCGAGCGGGTCTTGGGCAGGTTGTCGCCGAAGCGGATGTCCTTCGGCTTGGCGATCGGTCCAATCTCCTTGGCGACCCACTCGCGCAGCTCTTTGGCGATCCTCAACGCCTCGTCACCGGTGGGGCGCGCGCCCTTCAGGACCACGAAGGCGCAGATCGCTTCGCCGGTAAGGTCGTCGGGCCGGCCGACCACCGCGGCCTCGGCCACGAGCTTCGCGTTGGAGACCAGCGCGCTCTCGATCTCCATGGTGCCCAGCCGGTGTCCCGAGACGTTCAGCACGTCGTCGATGCGCCCCATGATGGTGATGTTGCCGTTTTCGTCGGTGGTCGCGCCGTCGCCCGCGAGGTAGTACTTACCCTGGAAATCGTCTGGGTAGTAGCTCTTCTTGAAACGCTCGGGATCGCCCCAGATGGTGCGGATCATCGAAGGCCAGGGGCGTTTGATCACCAGGATGCCGCCCTTGCCGTTGCCGACCGAATGCCCGGTCTCGTCGACGATGTCGGCGATGATGCCGGGCAGCGGCGCCTGGCACGAGCCGGGCTTCAATGCGTGGACGCCCGGAAGCGGCGTGATCATGTGCCCGCCGGTTTCCGTCTGCCACCAGGTGTCCACGATGGGGCAGCGGCTGCGGCCCACCGTCTCGTAGTACCAGCGCCACGCTTCGGGATTGATCGGCTCGCCGACCGTGCCGAGGATGCGCAGGCTCTTCATGTCGTACTTGTTCGGCAGCTCGCCCCCCGCCTTGATGAGCGAGCGGATCGCGGTGGGTGCGGTGTAGAACACCGTGACCTTGTGGTCCTGGATCATCTTCCAGAATCGGCCGGCGTCGGGATAGGTGGGCACGCCCTCGAAGATGACTTCGGTGGCGCCGACGGCGAGCGGGCCATAGGCGATATAGGTGTGGCCGGTGACCCAACCCACGTCGGCGGTGCACCAGAAGATGTCCGACGGCTTGCTGTCGAACACCCACTTCATGGTGAGGATCGCGTGCAGCAGGTAGCCGCCCGTCGAATGCTGCACGCCCTTGGGCTTGCCCGTGGAACCTGACGTGTAGAGGATGAAGAGCGGATGCTCGGAGTTCACCGCGGTCGGCTCGCAATCCATCGGCTGGCCGCGGGTCACGTCGTGCCACCACTGGTCGCGCCCCGCCTTCATGGTGACGCTGGAACCGGTGCGTTTGTAGACCACGACGCTGCGCACGCCGTCGCAGCCCTCCATCGCGAGCGCCTCGTCGATCGCAGGCTTCAGTGCGATCTCCTTGCCGCCGCGGAACTGGCCATCGGCGGTGATGACCGCCACGGCGCCCGCATCGACCACGCGCTCCTGCACGCTCTTGGCCGAGAACCCACCGAACACGACCGAGTGCGTGGCGCCGATGCGCGCGCACGCCTGCATCGCCACCACCGCCTCGATCGCCATCGGCATGTAGATCAGGACGCGCTCGCCCTTCTGGATGCCGAGCGACTTGAGCGCGTTGGCGAACTGGCAGACGCGATGGTAGAGATCCTTGTAGGTGACCTTCGTCACCTTGCCGTCGTCGGCCTCGAAGATGATCGCAAGCTTGTCGGGCTGCGTGCCCAGGTGCCGGTCGAGGCAGTTGTACGACGCATTCAGCTCGCCGTCATGGAACCACCGGAAGAACGGGGCGTTCGACTCGTCGAGAGTCTTGGTGAAGGGCTTGGTCCACTTGAGCTCGG
>JANNKG010000113.1:0-2541 GCA_031396185.1 Burkholderiales bacterium
GGACGCGTCCACCACCAGGAGCGCGCCCTCGCACGCCGACAGCGACCGCGACACCTCGTAGGAGAAGTCCACGTGGCCGGGCGTGTCGATGAGGTTCAGCTCGTACACCTTGCCGTCCCGCGCCGTGTACTTGAGGGCCGCAGTCTGCGCCTTGATGGTGATGCCCCGCTCACGCTCGAGGTCCATCGAATCGAGCACCTGCGCATCCATCTCGCGCGACGACAGGCCCCCGGTGCGCTCGATGAGCCGGTCGGCCAGCGTGGATTTCCCGTGGTCGATGTGGGCGATGATCGAGAAGTTGCGAATGTGGTCCATAGGGGCAGAAAAGACAAAGGCCACGTCGGGCGTGGCCTTTTGCAGTGCAGCAATTCTACTTCATTCGAGACAGGCGCGCATCAACCGCCGCGATGTCGAGGTAGTAGTGGCAGATCTCGCGATCGCCATCCAGGAGCACCGGTACCTTGTCGCCCCACTTCTCCTCCAGCCGGGGGTGGCGATCCACGTCCACCACCTCGATTGCGAAGTCATAGCGGCCCTGGAACTGCTTGAGGGCGGTGATCAGCTCCTCGCAAAGATGGCAGTATTCGCGCGACAGCACCGTGAGGGTGGGCCGCAACGGGGCCCCGGCCTGGTCCCGCGTCACGGGCGCCGGGGCCACGTTCGCACCGCTCACTCCGGCTCGGGACGGAAGGTCACGAAGCGGGTGCCGTTCTCGTCGCGGATCAGCAGCGCCACCGGTTTTTTCACGTCGAGCTTGGCCACCGTTTCGTTGAAGGCCTTCACGTTGGCGATGTCGATGTTGTTCACGCGCAGGATCACGTCGCCCGGTCCTACCTGGGCGGCGGCGGCGGCGCCTTCCGAACTCTCGACCACCACACCATTTGCGATCTTCAACGCCTTCTTCTGCTCGGCGGTCAGCTCGATCACCGCGACGCCCAGCTTGCCGGGCTTGGTCTCGGATTTCTTCCCTTTGGCGCTGGCCGCGGTTTTCGTGGCCTCGTCGTCCTTGAACTCCGCCACCGTGATCGTGAGGTCGCGCGGCTTGCCGCCCCGCCAGACGCTCAGGTTCACCTTGGTGCCCGGCCTCAGGCCGCGAATGGTGCGCGACAGGTCGGCGGAGCCGTCCACGGCACGGCCATCGATCTTGAGGATCACATCGCCCACCTCGAGCCCGGCCTTCGACGCGGGCGAGCCGTCCTCGACGTTGCTCACCGCCGCGCCCTGCGCCTTGCCCAGGCCGAGGCTGTCGGCCAGGTCCTTGGTGACGTTCTGGATGCCCACGCCGATCCGCCCGCGGACGACCTTGCCGGTCTTCATCAGCTGGTCGGCGACGTTGAACGCGTAGTCGATGGGGATGGCAAACGAAATACCGGCAAAGCTGCCGGTGCGCGAGAAGATCTGCGAATTGATGCCCACCACCTCGCCGCGCATGTTGAGCAGCGGCCCGCCCGAGTTACCCGGGTTCACCGCGACGTCGGTCTGGATGAACGGCACCGCGTCGAGGTTCGGGTCGCCCGAGAGATTCTCGCGGCTGGTGGCGCTCACGATGCCGGCGGTCACCGTGTTCGCGAACCCGAACGGCGAGCCGATGGCGATCACCCATTCGCCCACGCGCAATTTTTTGGTGTCCCCGATCTTCATGACCGGCAGGCCGGTGGCGTCGACCTTGATCACCGCCACGTCGCTGCGCGTGTCCGCGCCGATCACCTTGGCGGTGAGCTCGCGCTTGTCGGTGAAGCGCACCGTGATTTCCTCCGCGTTCTCCACCACGTGGGCGTTGGTCACGATGAAGCCGTCGGGGGAAACGATGAATCCCGAGCCGAGCCCGAAGGGACGCAGCGGGCCGCGCGGGGCGTCCGGCGCGCTCTTCGGCGCGTTGTTGCCGCGCGGCGTGCGCCCGGGGGGCTGCTGGTCGGGCATGAAGCGGCGGAAAAACTCGAAAAAGGGATCGTTCTCGTCGAGCCCCGGAAGCGCCTGCTGGCGCCCCCCGCGGCTGCGTGTATTGATGTTCACCACGGCCGGGCCGTGCTTTTCAACCAGATCCGCGAAATCGGGGAGGATCTGGGCCGGCGTGCCTGGGGCAATGGTTTGCTTGGGCCCCTGCACGGCGTTCTGGGCCTGGGCGGCGAGGCCCACCGAAAGAAGGGCGCCCAAAAGGCAGGCGTGAAGTCGTTTCATGGGTGTTCGATCCTTTTTTTGCCGGGAGCGCGGCATCGAGGCCGCTCCCCTCAGATGGGGCGGTGCGGGAGAAAAATCAACGGCGCGCGACGCTACGGCCAACCTGTTGGGCGGTGGCAAGCGGCACCTCCCCCAATACGGTCACCATCAGGTCACCCATGGGTCGGACGAAAAACGTGGTGGTGCCGTCCTCGGAGAAGGCCTCGGTGGTGCGGGCGGGCGAGGTATTGGGCTCGACGTCCAGCCTCTTTATGCCCCTGCTTTTTTCCTTGATAAGGCCCTTTTTCTTTGTATCTCTATGAAGATTGAGCTGCCGATTGCCTCCTATTTATGGTAATATTTAGCTTATTTTGTGTATGAATG
>JANNKG010000120.1:0-1808 GCA_031396185.1 Burkholderiales bacterium
GACATGGCGCCGGTAGCGAAGCGCTTCACGATCTCGCTCGCCGGCTCGACCTCCTCCAGGGGGATGGCCTGCCCGGCTTCGCGGATGCGGAAGAGGCCGCGCAGCGTGAGGAGCTTTTCGCTTTGGTCGTTGATCAGGCTCGCGTACTCCTTGTACGTCGCGTAGCTCTTCGCGCGCGCCGCGTGCTGCAGCTTGGCGATCGAGTCGGGCGTCCACATGTGCGCCTCGCCGCGCGTGCGGAAGGCGTATTCGCCGCCCGATGCGATCGCCAAGCTGCAGCACGCAACGCGTTCCAACAACTTCACCACGTTCCGGGAATACTCGCGCCTCATCGACGAGCAGAGCGAGCGGCTGCTCACGTTGCGCGGCCTCTTCCGGATCCGGGAAGCCGACACCGCCATCCCGATCGACGAAGTCGAGCCCGCCACCGACATCGTGAAACGCTTCGCCACCGGCGCCATGTCGCTGGGGTCGATCTCCCACGAGGCCCACTCGACACTCGCCATCGCGATGAACCGCATCGGCGGCAAGTCGAATACCGGTGAGGGCGGCGAGGATCCGGTCCGCTACCAGAAACTTCCCAACGGCGACTCGATGCGCTCGGCGAACAAGCAGGTGGCGGCGGGACGCTTCGGCGTCACCACCGAGTACCTGGTGAACGCCGACGACCTGCAGATCAAGATGGCGCAGGGCGCGAAGCCCGGCGAAGGCGGCCAGCTGCCGGGCCACAAGGTGTCGCGCTACATCGCGAAAGTGCGCCATACCGTGCCCGGCGTGGGCCTCATCTCGCCCCCGCCGCACCACGACATCTATTCGATCGAGGACCTGGCGCAGCTGATCCACGATCTCAAGAACGTGAACCCGGCGGCGCGCGTTTCGGTGAAGCTGGTCTCCGAGATCGGCGTGGGCACGGTTGCCGCCGGCGTCGCCAAGGCGAAGGCCGACCACGTGACGATCTCGGGCCACGACGGCGGCACCGGAGCGAGCCCGCTGTCGTCGCTCAAGTACGCCGGGAGCCCGTGGGAAATAGGCCTCGCCGAGACCCAACAGACGCTCGTCCTCAACAAGCTGCGCGGTCGGATCGCCGTACAAGCCGATGGCCAGATGAAAACCGGGCGCGACGTCGTGATCGGCGCGCTCCTGGGCGCCGACGAGTTCGGCTTCGCCACCGCACCGCTGGTGGTGGAGGGCTGCATCATGATGCGCAAGTGCCATCTCAATACCTGCCCGGTCGGGATCGCGACGCAGGATCCCGAGCTCGTCAAGAAATTCGACGGCAAGCCCGAGCACGTGATCAATTATTTCTTCTTCGTCGCCGAGGAAGTGCGCGAGTGGATGGCCCGGATCGGGGTGCGCAAGTTCGAGGACCTGGTGGGGCGCACCGATCTTCTCGACGTGAAGCCGGGCATCGAGCACTGGAAAGCCAAGGGCCTCGACTTCGCGAAGATCTTCCATCGGCCGGCGGTCGGACCGGGAGTGGGCATCCGGCGCTCGGAGCTCCAGGACCACGGGCTCGCGAAGGCGCTCGACCATGAGTTGATCGCAAAGGCGCAGGGCGCGCTCACTTCACGCAAGGCGGTCGCGATCACGAGCCGCATCTACAACCGCAATCGCACCGTGGGCGCCATGCTTTCGGGCGAGGTCGCGCGCCGCTTCGGCCACACGGGCCTTCCCGAAGACACCATCCACGTGAACTTCAAGGGCACCGCGGGCCAGAGCTTCGGCGCATGGCTCGCCCATGGCGTCACCTTCGAGCTCGTGGGTGACGCCAACGACTACGTCGGCAAGGGGCTCTCAGGCGGGCGGAT
>JANNKG010000206.1:0-6329 GCA_031396185.1 Burkholderiales bacterium
TCGAGCGTCTCGATGTCGAGGTCGTTGGTGGGCTCGTCGAGAACCAGCACGTTCGCCGGACGGCTGAAAAGGCGGGCGAGCAGCAACCGGTTGCGCTCCCCGCCCGAGAGCGACTTGACCGGCGAGCGCGCGCGCTCGGGCGGAAATAGAAAGTCCCCGAGGTAGCTGATGACGTGCTTGCGGCTGCCATCGATCTCGAGGAAATCGCTGCCCGGCGAGATGCTGTCGGCAAGTGTTGCTTCCTCGTCGAGGGCGACGCGCAGCTGGTCGAAATACGCCACTGCCACGCGGGCGCCGAGCCGAACGGTGCCCGAGTCTGGCGCAACCTCGCCCAGGATAAGCTTCAGCAGCGTGGTCTTGCCGCTGCCGTTCGGTCCGATCAGGCCGATCTTGTCGCCGCGCAGGATCCGGTCGGAATAATCCTCGACCACGCGCTTGTCCCCGTATCGCTTGGTCACGTGCTCGAGTTCGGCAACCAGCCTGCCGGAGCGATCGCCGGCCGCCACCGCGAGCTCCACCTTGCCGATGCGCTCGCGCCGGGCGGCGCGCTCGCTGCGAAGCTGCTCGAGGCGCCGCACGCGGCCTTCGTTGCGCGTGCGCCGTGCCTCGACGCCCTGCCGGATCCACGCCTCTTCCTGCGCGAGGACCTTGTCGAACTTGCGGTTCATCGTCGCCTCGATGGCGAGCTCCTCGGCCTTGCGCGCCGCATAGGCGGCGAAGTTGCCGGGATAGCTCGCCAGGCGCCCGCGGTCGAGCTCCAAAATGCGGGTGGCCACCCGGTCGAGGAAACGCCGGTCGTGAGTCACGAAGATAACCGCGCCGGCAAACGCGACGAGTGCCTCCTCGAGCCATTCGATCGCCACCACGTCGAGGTGGTTGGTGGGCTCATCGAGGAGCAGGAGCTGCGGCTCCAGGACCAGCGCTCGGCCGAGCGCCACGCGCTTGCGCAAGCCCCCCGAGAGATCTTCGACCCTTGCGTCGCCTGCGAGCCGCAGTCGCGAGAGCGTGGCCTCCACCCGGTGGGTGAGCGTCCAGCCGTCGCCCTCCGCGAGCGTCCCATGCAGCGCCCCCGCCACTGCATCGAAGACGGTGAGGCCCGGTTCGAAAGCGGGCTCCTGCGCCACGGCTGCGATGGTGGCGCCGCCGGCGAGCCACACCTTGCCGTCATCGGCGCGCGCGGTTCCATCGATCACCCGTAGCAGGCTCGACTTGCCGGTGCCGTTGCGCCCGATGAGCCCGATGCGCTCGCCCGGCTCGACCACGAGGTCGGCATGGTCCAGCAGCGGGACGTGGCCGTAGGCCAGTGAAATCGAAAGGAGTTGCAGCAGCGGCACGCTATCCCCGTCAGAGGGCCTTCGCGCGGTCGCGCAGCAGGAATTTCTGGATCTTGCCGGTCGAGGTCTTCGGCAGCTCGCCGAAGACGATCGTGCGCGGTACCTTGTATCCGGCCAGGTGCTGTTTGCACCAGGCGACGATCTCGGCGGCGGTCGCCTCGCCGGCATCCGGCCTGAGCACCACGAAGGCGCACGGCGTCTCGCCCCACTTCTCATCGGGACGGGCGACCACGGCAGCCTCCATGACCTTCGGATGGCGGTAGAGGCATTCCTCGACCTCGAGCGACGAGATGTTCTCGCCCCCCGAGATGATGATGTCCTTGGAGCGGTCCTTGATCTCGATGTAGCCGTCGGAATGCCACACGGCGAGGTCGCCCGTGTGGTACCAGCCCTCTCGAAACGCCTCGCTCGTCGCGCGCGGGTTCTTGAGATAGCCCTTCATGATGGTGTTGCCGCGAAGCATCACCTCGCCCAGCGTCTCGCCGTCGCGCGGCACGGGGATATGCGTGTCGGGATCGGCGACCTGCAGGCCCTCGAGCGTCGGATAGCGCACGCCCTGGCGCGCCATGAGCTGCGCGCGCTCGGTGAGGTTCTTCTTCTCCCACCCCTCCTGCCAGGCACAAAGCGCCGCAGGCCCGTAGCTCTCGGTCAGCCCGTAGAGGTGCGTCACGGTGAACCCCATCTTCTCCATCGCCTCGATCACGGCGGAAGGAGGGGCAGCGCCGCCGGTCGCGACCTCGACGCGATGGTCGAAGCGCCGCTTCGCGCTCTCTGGCGCGTGGACCAGCATGTTCAGGACGATCGGTGCGCCGCACAAGTGGGTCACCCTCTGCTCGGCGATCGCGGGAAAGATGAGGGCCGGATCGACTTTTCGCAGGCACACATGCGTGCCGCCAACGGCGGTCACTGCCCAGGTGTAGGTCCAGCCGCTGCAGTGGAACATCGGCAGCGTCCACAGGTAGACCGAGCTTGGTGTGAGCCCGAAGGCGATCGCATTGCCGAGCGCATTGAGGTACGCGCCGCGATGATGGTAGACGACGCCTTTGGGATCGCCCGTGGTGCCCGACGTGTAGAGAAGCGCGAGGGAGTCCCATTCGTCGAGGGGCCCCGGCAGCTCGAAGGCGGAATCGCCCGAGGCAATCCACTTTTCGTACTCGACGGCTCCGAGCAGCTCGCCCGTGGTTCCGACGGGATCGTCGATGTCCACCACGAAGATCGGGCGGCCCAGCAATTTGAGCGCCTGGGAGATCACCGGGGAGAACTCGCGATCGGTGATCAGGATCTTGGCGTCACCATGCGCGAGGCTGAAGGCAAGCGTCGCGGCGTCCAGGCGGTAGTTGAGGGCATTGAGGATCGCGCCCAGCCCTGGCACGGCATAGTGTGATTCGAGCAGCGCGGGCACGTTGGGCGCCATGATCGCCACCGTGTCCCCCCGTCCGATGCCACGCGCCGCCAGCACCGACGCCAAGCGGCGAACGCGCCCATCGAACTGCCGGTAGGTGAAGGTCGTTGCGCCGTGGACCACGGCAACCTTGCCCGGATAGACCTCGGCGGCGCGGGCAAGGAAGCCTACCGGCGAGAGGGGCGCGTAATTGGCCGGGTTTCGCTCCACGCTCAGGGGCCCGGCGGCCACTCCGGATAGGAGGGAACGTTGCCTTCGTCCTGAAGCCAGGCCGCGTCGTGCGAGCGCCAGATATGCCGCTGGGGCCGCAAGCCCGGATCATCGTCGAGGGAAGCGGCGCGCAGGATCACGTAGTCCGCATCGCGGTGCGCGGCCATCAGGTGGCAGCCGCAATCACCGCAGAAGAAGCGCTCCTTTCCCGGTGGCGACTGGTAGGCCTTGAGGCGATCCTCGCCCGCGACCCAGCGGAAGCTCGCGCGTTGCACGCGCCCCGCGGTGTTGAACGCCGCGGAATGGGTCTTGCGGCAGGTGACGCAGTGGCAGTGCCCCAGGCTATCGAGGCGCTCGATCTCGTATCTCACTGCGCCGCAGTGGCAGCTTCCCTTGTAGCCCATCGACGATCAGGGCTTGCGGCGGCTGCGCAGCCACGCCTCGAGCTCGCCCACGATGCCGCGCCGGAAGGCGAGCACGCAGATCACGAAGATGACGCCCTGCGCAATCGTGACCCACGCGCCCAGGTCCGAGAGGTAGCTCTCCATGGCCGCAATGACGAAAGCGCCTGCGACCGGCCCGAAGACCGTGCCGAGGCCGCCCAGGAGCGTCATGAGCACGACCTCGCCCGACATGCTCCAGTGCACGTCGGTGAGCGATGCCAGCTGGAACACGATCGCCTTCGTGGCCCCCGCGAGCCCCGCCAGCGCCGCCGAGAGCACGAAGGCGGCAAGCTTGTAGCGCTCGGTGTGGTAGCCGAGCGAGATCGCGCGCGGCTCGTTGTCGCGGATGGCCTTGAGCACCTGCCCGAAGGGCGAATGGATGGTGCGGTAGATCAGGAAGAATCCAATCGCGAAAATCCCCAGCACGTAGAAGTACATCACGCGGTTGTCGGTGAGATCCACCATGCCGAAGGCCTTGCCGCGCGGCACCGACTGCAGGCCGTCCTCGCCGCCGGTGAACGGCGCCTGCAGGCAAAAGAAGAACACCATCTGCGCGAGGGCCAGCGTGATCATCGCGAAATAGATGCCTTGCCGTCGTATCGCGAGCAACCCCGCGAGCACGCCCAGCACCGTGGCCGCTGCCATGCCGGTGAGGATGGCGAGCTCAGTGGGAAATCCCCAGACCTTGGCCGAGTGCGCGGCAAGATAGCCCGCAAGGCCCAGGAACATCGCGTGCCCGAACGACAACAGGCCGCCGAAGCCGATCAGGAGGTTGAAAGCGCATGCGAAGAGCGCAAAGCACAGCGCCTTCATGAGGAACACGGGGTAGACCACGAACGGCGCCACGATGAGGATCGCGAACATCACCACGAAGCCGATGCGGTGATACTTCGCCTCCCAGACGGGATCTTGGGCTTGCGCGCTGAGGGGATCTTGCTCGGCCATGGCTCTAGCGCTGCCCGAAAAGCCCTTGCGGGCGGATCATGAGGACGATCGCCATGATCACGAAGATCACGGTGTTCGAAGCCTCGGGATAGAACACCTTCGTGAGCCCTTCCACGATGCCGAGACCGAAGCCCGTGATCACCGAGCCCAGGATCGATCCCATGCCGCCGATCACCACCACGGCGAACACCACGATGATGAGCGAGGAGCCCATCTGCGGTGCGACCTGGTAGATGGGCGCGGCGAATACCCCGGCGAGCGCTGCAAGGCCCACGCCGAACCCGTAGGTGAGCGTGATCATGCGCGGCACGTTCACGCCGAAGGCCTGCACCAGCGAGGGATTCTCGGTGGCCGCGCGCAGGTAAGCGCCCAGCTTGGTGCGTTCGATCAGGAACCAGGTGCCAAGGCAAATCGCCAGCGAGGCGACGATTACCCAGGCGCGATACTTGGGCAGGAACATGAAGCCCAGATTGAAGCCGCCGGTGAGCTCCTGGGGCATCGAATACGGCAGCCCGGCGGACCCGAACTGCTGCCGGAACGCGCCCTCGATGATGAGGGCCAGGCCGAAAGTGAGCAGCAGGCCATACAGGTGATCGAGCTTGTAGAGGCGCGAGAGCATCAGGCGCTCGATGATCACGCCGGTCGCACCCACGGCAAGCGGGACCAGCACCAGCGCCCACCAGTATCCCAGCCCCCACTTGCTCGCCAGGAAATAGGCCACGAATGCACCCATCATGTACTGGGCGCCGTGCGTGAAGTTGATGATGTTGAGGAGCCCGAAGATGACCGCGAGCCCCAGCGATAGGAGGGCGTAGAACGAGCCGTTGATCAGCCCGATGAGGAGCTGGCCGAAAAGCGCCTGGGTCGGTACGCCGAAGATCTCGCTCATGTCCGCCTAGTGGCTGCTCGGTGGGGATGAGCGGCGTCGCATTCCGTCCGCTCCATCCCCGTTCCCGATTTTCCTATCCCTTCTTCACAAGAGGGCAATCTCCCTCGCCAATGGGCCGGAAGGCTTCATTGGCGGGAATGGTTGCCCGAATCTTGTAGTAGTCGTACGGGCCTTTCGACTCGGACGGCTTCTTCACTTCCACGAGGTAAGCGGGATGGATCTTGCGGCCATCGGCGCGGATCGTGCCCTTGCCGAAGAGCGGATCGTCGGTCGGCAGCTCCTTCATCTTCGCCACGACCTTGGTGCCGTCATCGCTCTTCAGCGCCTCCACGGCCTTCAGGTAATGCAGCACGCCGGAGTAGACGCCTGCATGCACCATCGTCGGGTACTTGTTGCCGTTGGCGGCCGCGAAGCGCTTGGTGAAGGCGCGCGTCTGGTCGTTCAGGTCCCAGTAGAAGGTTTCCGTGAAGATCAGGCCCTGCGCCTTGTCCAGCCCCAGCCCGTGAACGTCGGTGAGGAAGACCAGGAGGCCGGCGAGGTTCTGCCCGCCCTTCACGATGCCGAACTCCGACGCCTGCTTGATGGAGTTCACCGTGTCTCCGCCGGCATTCGCGAGGCCGACGATCTTGGCCTTCGACGCCTGTGCCTGCAGCAGGAACGACGAGAAATCCTGCGTGTTGATCGGCGCGCGCACCTTGCCGAGCACCTTGCCGCCGTTCTTGAGGACGACCGCTTCGGTATCGCGCTCGAGCGCGTGGCCGAAGGCGTAGTCGGCGGTCACGAAGTACCAGCTGTCACCCCCGGTCTTCACGATCGCTTTGCCGGTGCCGTTGGCCAACATCCAGGTGTCGTAGGTCCAATGGACGGTGTTGGGGGAGCACGCCTTGCCGGTCAGGTCCGAGGAGGCGGCACCGGAATTGATGAACGCCTTGCCCTTGTCCTTCGTGATCTGGTTCACGGCCAGGGCCACGCCCGAATTGGGCGTGTCGAGAATCACGTCGACGCCCTCGGAGTCGTACCACTTGTTCGCGATCTGCGAGCCGACGTCGGCCTTGTTCTGGTGATCGGCGAAGATCACCTCGACATTCAGGCCCTTTTCCTTCGCC
>JANNKG010000215.1:0-10374 GCA_031396185.1 Burkholderiales bacterium
GGGGTGCGGAGCTCAGCCTGCGAGCAGGGGATCGAGGCCGCCGGCCCGGTCCAGGGCCGCGAGGTCGTCGTAGCCGCCCACATGGCGCTCGCCGACATAGATCTGGGGTACGGTGCGCCGCCCGGTGCGCTCCATCATTTCCTGGCGGCGGGCCGGCTCAAGGTCGACGCGAACCTTTTCGATGTCGGCGACACCCTTCGACTTGAGTAGCCGCTCGGCCATCAGGCAAAACGGGCACACGCCGGTGGAATACATCAGGACCTTGGCCATGCGGATCACTTTTCGACCGGCAGGCTCGCCTGCTGCCAGGCCGCCAGCCCACCCTTGATCTGGAACACGTTGGAAAACCCCGACTTCTTCAGGAACCGACAGGCGGCGCCGGCACGGGTTCCGCCCCGATCGATGACGATCACCGGCTTGTCCTTGAACTTCGCGATCTCCCCGAGCCTGCCCGGGAGTTCACGCATCGGGATGTGGCGCGCGCGCGGCAGGTGGCCTGCGGCGAATTCCTTCTCGTCGCGAACGTCGAGCGAGAGGAACAGCCCCTGGTTCATGAGCCGCGTCGCATCCAGGGTGCCGATCTCGCTGCCGCCGCCACCCGAAAGACGGGAGATCTCCGGCCACAGCAGCATCACGCCGCTCGCCATGAAAAGCGCAACCAGCGCCAGGTTGTTCATCACGAATTCGCCCATCGCCGGGATCAATCCTTCAAGGGCGAAGCGCCCCGCACAAAGGGACGATTTTACCCCATCGCCCACTCCAGGAGCCAAAGCGCCGCCATGCCCGAGGCGATGGCCGGCAGCACGCTTCGGGCACGAGTCGCCACGAGGATGGCGACCAGCCCCGCAATCCAGCGCGGATTGTCCAGGGACAGGTCAAGCGCGCCCTGGTGCACGAGCAGGCCGGGGGCCACGATCGCCGCGAGCACCGCCGGCGGCACGAAGGTGAGTGCCTGGCGGAAGAAATGGGGGAAGCGATGGGGATCGGCGAAAACGATGAACGAGGCGCGAAGCAGGAAGGTCACCGCGCCCACGGCAAGGATGGCGAGCCAGGTGCTCATGGGGCCTGCCTTCGCGTCCGTTCGATCGCGAGCCCCACGGCGATCCCGGCGATCGAGCCGGCGATGAGCGAGAGCCGGTAAGGCAGCCCCGCGAGCGCGAGGGCGATCGCGCCCGCGACGATGGCCGCGGCGAGGTCGGCGCGCGTGCGCACCACCGGAACCAGCAGCGCGATGAAGGTGAGGACCACCACGAAATCGAGAGACCAGCTTGCCGGCACGCCGGCGCCCGCGAACACTCCGACGATCACCGCCGCCTGCCAGGTGACGTATAGGGTGAGACCCGAACCCATGAAGTGCCAGTGGCGGTGGCGCCGCTCACCGGGCTCGGTGAAATGGCGCACGGTCGTGGCGAAGCTCTGGTCGGTCATGAGGTAGGCGATGACCATTCGCCAGCGGCGGTCGAGGTGCGCCAGGTGCGGTGCGAGGGCGGCGCTGTACATGAGTAACCGCAGGCTCACGACCGCGGCCGCCGCGACGGTGATCGCGAGCGGCGACTGCACCGCGACGAGCTGGCACACGACGAGTTGGGCGATGCCCGAGAAAGCCAGCACCGACAGCGCGATGCCCTGGAGGGGCGTCATCCCCGCCGCTATCGCCGCCACGCCAGTGACCAGGCCGAACGGAATGGTGCCGATAAGGTTCGGGGCGATCTCGCGGCTGCCGGCGAGGAACTCCTCGCGAGGGGAAGGTGCGTGCACGTGTCGGGAGGAAAACCGCCAGTTTATCGTTTGCTAGACTCAGGGCATGAAAACCATCGTCCTTTTGCGCCACGGCGAGAGCACCTGGAACAAGGAAAACCGATTCACCGGCTGGACCGATGTGGACCTCACCCCGAAAGGCGTCGAGGAAGCGCGCGCCGCCGGGCGGCTCCTCAAGTCGGAAGGGTTCGATTTCGACGTCGCATTCACCTCGGTCCTCAAGCGGGCGATCCGTACGCTCAATTTCGCGCTGGAGGAAATGGACCGGGTCTGGCTCGACGTCGTGAAGGATTGGCGCCTGAACGAGCGTCATTATGGAGCTCTGCAGGGACTGAACAAGGCGGAGACCGCCGCCAAGTTCGGCGAGCAGCAGGTGCTGGTCTGGCGGCGCAGCTACGACGTGCCGCCTCCCGAGCTGCCGCTGGGCGACGAGCGCGACGCGGCGCGTGACCCGCGGTACGCAAGGCTCACCCCGGGCGAGGTACCGCGCACCGAATGCCTGAAAGACACGGTGGAACGCGTGGTCCCCTACTGGAATGCGCAGATCGCGCCGCGCGTGGCCGCGGGCGAGCGCATCCTGCTCGCCGCCCATGGCAACAGCCTGCGGGCGCTCATCAAGTACTTCGATGGCCTGTCCGACGAGGCGATCATCAAGGAAAACGTCCCGACCGCGATCCCGCTCGTCTACGAGTTCGACGACTCGATGCGCGCGCGTGGCCGCCGCTATCTGGGAGACCCCGAGGCGATCGCCAACGCGATGCATTCGGTCGCAAGCCAGGGCAAGGCCCAGTAGGCGCGATGGGGCTTGCGCGCGTCGAGCGCGTCGTCTTGCGCCTCGGCGTCGCGGTGTTCCTCGTGGCGAGCGCGGCAGACGGGCTCGCCGCCCGGGACCGCGCGGCCAGCGAACAGGAGTTGCGCGAAGTCCGCGGCCGTATCGAGAAGCTGCAGGGCGACCTCGCGGCGGCGGAAAAATCGAGTGGCGAGGCTGCCGATCAGCTGCGCGAAAGCGGCAAAGCGGTGAGCGAAGCCCACCGCTCGCTCTTCGAGCTGTCGCAGCGGCGCCTCGCGCTGGAAGGCGAGCTGGAGAACATCTCCCAACGCGAGCGCGAGACCCGCTCGGGGATCTCCGATCAGGAAGTCCTTGCCGGGAAGCTGCTGCGCCTGCAGTACCAGCAGGGGGCGCCCGACCGCCTGCGGCTGGCGCTTGAAGGGCGCGATCCTGCCACCGTCGCCCGTCACATCGAGTACTACAACTACGTGCAGCGCGAGCGCGCCGAGCTGATCGGCCGGCTGCGCCGCAAGAGCGAAGAGCTCGCCGGGCTGGCACGCGATGCGGCGACGCGGCGCGAAGAGCTCGCCCTCAATGAGGCGGCCAGCGCCGCGGAGGCCCGCATCCTCGAACGCGAACGCGCCGCGCGCGCCGCAGTGGTTTCGCGGCTGGCGGGCGAGCTGGCTAAGGGGCGTCGCGAGATCGGCAAGCTCAAGCGCGACGAGGTCCGCCTCACCAGGTTGGTCGAGGATATCGCCCGCGCGCTCGCCGCCCGCCGCCCCGAGGGACGAACGGCAAGCAAGCAAGTCGATAGCGTGGCTGACGCGTCGACGGCTTCGAAGGCCTTTGACACTCTCAGGGGACGGCTCAAGTGGCCAGTGCGGGGGGAACTGCTCAATCGCTACGGCAGCCCCCGCGACCAATCGGGCTCCGGCTGGAAGGGCCTCTTCATCCGTGCCGTTACAGGTGAAACAGTCCGCGCCGTCGCTGACGGGCGCGTGGTGTACGCGGACTGGCTGCGAGGGTTCGGAAACCTCCTGATCCTGGATCACGGCAAGGGCTACATGAGCCTGTACGCGTACAACGACGGGTTGTTGCGCCAAGTGGGCGAAAAAGTGCTGGGCGGCGACCCTGTCGCCCAGGTCGGAGCCTCGGGTGACAGCGCGGAATCGGGGCTATACTTCGAGCTCAGGCGTGACGGAAAACCGTTCGACCCGCTGCGGTGGGTCGCCCAATAAGCGCCAGGGGAATCGAGTTCAACAGTTCCTTCGAGGGCCCCGAGTTGGGGCAAGGGTGAAAAAGGATGCATAAGAAGTTCCAGCAGATCGGCCTCGTGGTCATCGGAGCGGCCCTGGGAATCTCGGCCAGCCTCCATTTTTCCGCCGTCGCGGACCGCCAGATTTCGGCGCTGCAACTTCCGGTCGATGACCTGCGACTTTTCAGCGAGGTCTTCGGACGCATCAAGAGCGACTACGTGGAGCCGGTGGAAGACCGCAAGCTCCTCAAGGAAGCGATCAACGGCATGCTGACGGGCCTCGACCCGCATTCGGCATTCCTCGACCAGGAGGCCTATCGCGACCTCCAGGTCGGCACCACGGGCGAATTCGGCGGCCTCGGCATCGAAGTTGGCACCGAAGACGGATTCATCAAGGTCGTGGCCCCGATCGAGGACACGCCGGCCTTCCGCGCCGGGGTCCTGGCGGGCGATCTCATCATCAAGCTCGACGAAGTCTCGGTGAAGGGCATCTCGCTCTCCGACGCCGTCAAGCGCATGCGCGGCAAGCCGCACACCGATGTGAAGCTCACGGTGCTGCGCAAGGGCGAGGCGCAGCCCCTGGAATTCGTGGTCCGCCGCGACGTGATCCGCGTGAAGAGCGTGAAGGCGCGGATGCTCGAGCCGGGGTACGGCCTCATCCGGATTACCCAGTTCACCGAACCCACCGGCGAAAACCTCGTCGTCGCGCTGAACGATCTCTACAAGCAAGCCAACGGCGACATGAAGGGACTGGTGTTGGACTTGCGCGGCAACCCCGGCGGACTGCTGAATTCCGCAGTCGCTGTCTCGGCGGCGTTCCTGCCGAAGAATGCGCTCGTGGTCTACACCGATGGCCGCACCGAAGACGCGAAGATGCGCCTCACCGCAACCAAGGAAAACTACATTCGCGGCAATTTCAAGGAGGACTATCTCCTGCGCGTTCCGGCGGGTGCGAAGACGGTCCCGATGGTAGTGCTCGTGAACGGTGCCTCGGCCTCGGCGTCCGAGATCGTGGCGGGAGCGCTGCAGGACCACCACCGTGCAACGATCGTGGGCGTGCAGACCTTTGGCAAGGGTTCGGTGCAGACGATCCTGCCGTTGCCCAACAACCAGGCGGTCAAGCTCACGACGGCGCGCTACTACACGCCGGGCGGGCGCTCGATCCAGGCGAAGGGCATCGCGGCGGACATCGTGGTGGAGGATGAAGCCACCAAGGTCCTGCTGCGCGAGGCGGACCTGCAGCACCACCTTTCGGTCGAAGACGACAAGTCGGCGCTCACCGGTCCGGCGAAGGCGAAGAAGCCGGTAGACAAGATCATTGCGGGCCCGGCCTCGGGGCAGTCGGCGACGGCCACCGTCAAGTCGGCGGCCAAGGGCGATGCAGTCGAAGGCAAGAAGGATCCCAATGCCAAGAAGGAAGACGTGCAGCTCAACGCTGCCGTCAACCACCTGAAGGGCCTTCCGACCGCATCGACCGCCACCGCGAGCGTCGCCAAGTAAGGCGACGCCCGGGAGAGGGGCGCGTGGACGACTCGCAGCGCCTCCGCTACAGCCGGCATCTGTTGCTGAACGAGTTCGGCGAGGAGGCGCAGGAGCGCCTACTTGCCGCCCACGCGCTGGTCGTGGGCGCCGGAGGGCTGGGTTCGGCGGCGCTTCTCTACCTCGCTTCGAGCGGTATCGGCCATATCACGGTGTGCGACGGCGACCGCGTCGAACTCACCAACCTGCAGCGCCAAGTCGTCCATCGCCAGGATTCCATCGGCAAGCCGAAGGCGTCGTCGGCCGCGGCCACGCTGGCTGCGATCAACCCGGAGATCCACGTCGAAGCCCTCGAGGAGCGCGCCGGGCCCGAGCGCCTGGCCGCTCTGGTCCGTGCGGCGGACGTCGTGCTCGACTGCTCCGACAACTTTTCGACCCGTCATGCGTTGAACCGTGCATGTGTTGCCGCGAGAACGCCGCTGGTGTCGGGCGCCGGGATCCGTTTCGACGGCCAGATTGCCGTCTTCGACCTGCGGCGCGCCGACGCGCCTTGCTATCACTGCCTGTTCGCGGAGGATGCGGGAGGGGCGGAAGAAGAGCGCTGTGCGACGCTGGGGGTTTTCGCGCCGCTGGTGGGCGTCATCGGAACGCTCCAGGCGCTCGAGGCGATCAAGATCGTCGCCAGCATCGGGGAATCGCTCGCTGGGCGCCTTCTATTGTTCGACGCGCTCGCGAGCCGCTGGCACGAGGTGCGGCTGGCGCGGGATCCCCATTGCCGGATTTGTGGCACGGCCCGCGTGGCCGCCTGAGGAGAGAGTGATGACTGCAAATCATGTGATAACGGTGTGCATCGCGTTGGGCCTCGCCATCGGGCTCGACGCGAACGCGCAGACGCTCTACAAGCTGATCGACAAGAACGGCAAGGTCACCTACGTGGAAAAGCCGCCGAAGGATTTCGACGGCAAGGTGATCCGGCTCGACATCGACCCGAACGCCAATACCGCGACGCTCCCGAAGCCCGCGGCGTCCGCGCCCGCAGCGGCCGCAGGCCGCGCCGATCCCGCAACCCCCGACCGCCTCAAGGTGGCGCGCGACCGTGCCGAGGCCGCCCGCAAGGCCTATGACAACGCGCTCAACAATCCGGGCGAGGGCGACGTCACCCGGGTCGGCAACATGGGCGGAGGGACGCGCCCGGTCTTCTCCGAGGCCTATGCCAAGCGGCTCGCCGACCTCGAGCAGGCCGCGAAGGAGGCCGAGGATGACCTCAAGCGTGCCGAGCGGGGCTAGCCTCGCGGCGTTCGCGCTGTCGATCGCTGGCCTGCTGCTGCCCGCGCCCGCTATCGCCCAGGTCCTCTACAAGTGGATCGACGCCGACGGCAAGGTGCAGTACAGCGACCGCCCGCCGAAGGACATGAAGGGCGTGACGCGCATTGAGCCCGACACGCCCGCTACACAGGCTCCCGCGCCTGCTGCTCCCGCAATCCCCGCGAAGGCGGCCGTCGACCCCAAGGCTCCGGCACGCGCCCAGGATCCGGCGGGCAAGCGCCGCGCGGTACGCAATGAATTGGAGCGCAAGCTCGACGAGGCGCGCGCCAACCTCGACGCTGCCCGCAAGGCACTGGCCGAGGCCTCGAGCCCGGAGCCCGAAGAGCGCCAGATCATCCAACAGCAGATGAAGTCCGGAAAAGGCAGCGGCGGGATGCACGGCCTTTCGCTCGCGCGCTCGAATTGCCGCCCGTCCACGGACAAAAGCGGCAAGGCCGGGGTGATGTGCGCGGCCTCGGTGCCCAATGAGGCGTATTTCGAGCGCATCGCCAAGCTCGAGGAAGCGGTCCGCAACGCCGAGGAAGAGCTATCGCAAGCCGAGCAGGCGTGGCGGCGCGGAGTGGATTAGACGTTTCGCGCGGCCTGCGCGAGGTCCCAGCGTGGAAACACCGTAAACCCCTCGGAGCTGGAAGCCCCCTCGGGGTACTTCAGGGCGGCGGCGAAGGCGATCATCGCGCCGTTATCGGTGCACAGCCGCAGCGGCGGAAAGAACACCTTCGCGCCTCGCGCGCGGGTTCCCGCAACCAGCCGCTCGCGCAACATTTCATTTGCGCCGACGCCGCCCGCCACCACCAGGCGGTCGAGGCCCTCGCGCTCGAGGGCGAGCAGGCATTTGTAGGCCAGCACGGCCACGATCGCTTCCTGGAATGACGCGGCAATGTCGGATCGCAGCGCCGCGTCGGGTTCGCGCAGTTCGCGCATCCTTGTGAGCACCGCCGTCTTGAGGCCGCTGAAACTGAAGTTGAGGTCGCCGCTTGCGATCATCGGGCGGGGAAAGGCGAAGCGCGACCCGTTTCCCCCCTCGGCAAGTTCTGCAAGCGCCGGGCCGCCGGGATAGCCGAGGCCGAGGAGAGTTGCGGTCTTGTCGAAGGCCTCTCCGGCCGCATCGTCCTGGGTTTCCCCCAACAGCGTGTAGCGGCCGACGCCGTCCACGCGCATGAGCTGGGTGTGTCCCCCCGAGACCAGTAATGCCACGAAGGGAAATTCAGGGCGAGGCTCTTCGAGGAGCGGGGAAAGGAGGTGGCCCTCGAGGTGGTGGATGCCTACCACCGGCCGGTCGAGCGCCAGGCCCAATCCGGTCGCGACCGAGGCGCCGACGAGCAGCGCGCCACCCAGGCCAGGTCCCTGCGTGTAGGCGATCAGATCGAGGTCGTGCAGGGTACGCCCGGCGCGATCCAGAACCGACTGGGTGAGGGGGAGCAGGCGCCGGATATGGTCCCGGGACGCGAGTTCCGGGACCACGCCGCCATATTCGGCGTGCAGGGCCACCTGGGAATGGAGCGCGTCCGCGAGCAGGCCCTCGCGGCTGTCGTATAGCGCGACGCCGGTCTCGTCGCAGGATGTTTCGATTCCGAGGATGAGCAAGGCAGAAAAGCGCGGCGCGGGTTCCGGAGGACGCAATATCCTGATATTATGCGTGGTTTCCCGGCACCAAAACCCGACCCGCCTTATGCCCATTGTCCGAGTCAAGGAAAACGAGCCGTTTGACGTCGCATTGCGCCGTTTCAAGCGAGCCGTAGAGAAAACTGGCCTCCTCACCGAGCTCCGCGCGCGCGAGTTCTACGAGAAGCCCACCGCCGAGCGCAAGCGCAAGCATGCGGCTGCAGTAAAGCGCCGCTACAAGCGCATGCGCGCACAGATGTTGCCGCCGAAGCTTTACTGAGAACCGGGTAGACCTTCTTCTCGCGGCGAGCCCGGCTTCCTGCCCGGCTCGCCGCAGTCATTTCTGGAGCCCCCATGCCCCTACGCGAGCAGCTCAACGACGAAATCAAGAACGCCATGAAGGCGCGCGAGACTGACAGGCTGAACGCCCTTCGCCTCATGCTCTCCGCAGTAAAGCAGCGCGAAGTCGACGAGCGCATCACGCTCGACGACGCTGGCGTCATCGGCGTGGTCGAGAAGATGATCAAGCAGCGCAAGGACTCGATCGCGCAGTACGAGAAGGCCGCGCGCCAGGACCTCGCCGACAAGGAGAAATTCGAGATCGGCGTGATCGAGTCCTACCTCCCGCAGCAGCTCTCGCAGGCCGAGATCGATGCGATCATCGCCGAGGCGATTGCGGCGACCGGCGCGACATCCGCCGCAGACATGGGCAAGGTCATGGGCATGGTCAAGCCCAAACTCGCCGGGCGTGCCGACATGGGCAGGGTCTCGGGCATGGTCAAGGGCAAGCTGGCGGGCTGATAATCCCCGCATGATCCCGCAGGAATTCATCCAGTCCCTGCTCGGGCGCGTCGACATAGTCGACGTGGTGGATCGCTACGTGAAGCTGAAAAAGGCGGGTGCGAATTTCAGCGCCTGCTGCCCGTTCCACAACGAGAAGACGCCTTCCTTCACGGTCAGCCCGTCGAAGCAGTTTTACCATTGCTTCGGCTGCGGCGCGCACGGCAACGCCATTGGGTTTCTCATGGAGTATTCCGGCCTCGCCTATCCCGAGGCGATCCGCGCCCTGGCCGAGACGGTCGGGATGCCGGTGCCCGAATCCCGGGGCCGGCCGGACTCGGCGGGCGCAGCCGAGGCGCCCGGGCTTGCCGCCCGGATGATGGATGCCCTCGCCTATTACCGCGCCGAGCTGAAGAAGTCGAAGGCCGCAATCGATTACCTCAAGGGCCGGGGCCTGTCCGGGGAAGTCGCCGCGCGCTACGGCCTGGGCTTCGCTCCCGACGGCTGGCAGAACCTCGAGGCGGCCTATGGCGACTACGCGACCGGGCCTCTCAAAGACACCGGCCTGGTGATCGATTCGGAGGCCGAGGGCGAGCGCAAATCCCGCCGCTACGACCGGTTCCGCAATCGGGTGATGTTCCCGATCCTCGATGCGCGCGGCAACGTCATCGGTTTTGGCGGGCGGGTGATCGGCGAGGGCGAGCCCAAGTACCTGAACTCTCCCGAAACGCCGCTTTTCGAGAAAGGCCGCGAGCTTTACGGGTTGTACCAGGCGCGCCGGGCGATCCGCGACGCAAACCAGGTGCTGGTCGTCGAGGGCTACATGGACGTCGTGGCTCTGGCCCAGCACGGGGTGGCGAACGCGGTGGCCACACTCGGGACGGCAACCACCCCTTTCCACCTCGCCAAGCTGCTGAAGCTCGCCGATAACGTGGTGTTCTGCTTCGACGGCGACAACGCCGGGCGCAAGGCCGCCTGGCGGGCGCTCGAGGTAGGCCTGCCGGTCCTCACCGATGGCAAGGTCGTGAGCTTCCTGTTCCTGCCTCCCGAGGACGACCCGGACACCTTCGTGCGCCGGGAGGGCAAGAAGGGGTTCCTCAAGGCCGTGGAGGGCGCCAAACCCATTTCGCAGTTCCTCCTGGCCGAACTGGCCTCGAACGTGGACATGGGCACCGAGGAGGGCAGGGCGCGGTTCCTGGCCCAGGCCAGGCCACTGGTAGTCCAGATCGAGGCCCCGGCCCTGGCAACGATGGTGAGGCGCCGCCTGGCGGAGTTGGCGAGGCTTGCGCCCGAGGAAATCGAAGGGCTGATCCCCTCCAAGTTTCCGGAACGTCGGGGACGTATGGCCCCCGCCGCCCGGGCGGTACGCAAGTCAGCGTCGTTCGAATCAAAACTCCTCGCCCGG
>JANNKG010000221.1:0-10915 GCA_031396185.1 Burkholderiales bacterium
CAGAAGATTTCCCGCGTCAGGGCGATCATCCGCAGTACCCGCGGATCGCTGATCCGGTAGAAAACCATGTTGGCTTCCTTGCGTGCATCGAGGATGTGCAGATCGCGCAGCACCGCGAGGTGCTGGGAGACGTTGCTTTGGGTGGTGCCGACGGCGTCGACGATCTCGAGCACCGACAGCTCCTGGTTGCCGACCAGGCAGAGGATCTTCAGGCGCAGGGGATGGCCCATCGCCTGCATCGCCTCGCTCGCCTGGCGAATATTCTCGCTCTTGCCGATGAGGTCGAAGATGTCCTCGGAAGGGGGTTCGGCGGCAGTCTTGTTTCGGGCCATCCCCAACTGTAGGGAGCATATAAGCCACCGTCAATATTAGGCTTGACTTATATTCTAGTCGTTCCTAGACTTGATCGGATGGATGCTCCCGGCCGCCTTAAGCCTGCCCCCGAAAATTTTCTCGGTGCGAAGCACATTGCGGAGGTGCAGGCGGGGCGGCGGGATTTCCTGCGTGCGGCGCTGGCCGCCGCTGCGCTGACCCCCTCCCTGGCCCTCCCCCACACCACGTTCGACTCCATGGGTGCCCGAGGGGGAGGGAACATGGCGCAAGGCGACCGCGCGATCCTCGAACTCCCCGAGCACAGCAAGGGCCTCGGCCAGCCGGTGGCGGCGCGCGGCTACGGCCTTCCTTCGGTCCACGAGAAAAATCTGCAGCGGCGCGAAAGCCCCGGCCTTACCCGCGTGGGGGCATCCTCGGTTTCCTTCTCCCCCCTGCAGGGCCTCTTCGGCATCATCACGCCCAACGGCCTTCATTTCGAGCGCCATCACCAGGGATGGTGGGACATCGACCCGCACCAGCATCGCCTGATGGTGATGGGCATGGTGAGGGAGCCGAAGGTCTACACCCTGGACGACCTCATGCGCCTGCCCGCAGTCTCGCGGATGCATTTCATCGAATGCGGCGCCAACACCGGCATGGAGTGGGGAAACGTGGCGGTGCCCACCGTGCAATACACGCACGGGATGCTGTCTTGCTGCGAATTCACCGGCGTAAAGCTCGCGACGCTGCTCGACGACTGCGGCTTCGACCGGAAGGGTGGCAAATATGTGCTCGCCGAAGGTGCAGACGGCTCGGGCCTCACCCGAACCATCGCCATGGAGCGCGCCCTCGACGACGTGATGGTCGCGTGGGCCATGAACGGCGAGATGTTGCGTCCCGAGAACGGCTATCCGCTGCGCCTCGTCGCACCGGGCCTCCAGGGTGTGTCGTGGGTCAAGTGGCTACGCCGCCTCGAGGTTGGTGACCAGCCGTGGGCCACGAAGGACGAGTCGCTGCACTACGTCGACCTGATGCCCGACGGCACGCACCGCCAGTACAGCTCGATCCAGGAGTGCAAGTCGGTGATCACGTCCCCCTCCGGCGGCCAACACCTGCTCGACAAGGGGTTCTACAACGTGACCGGGCTCGCCTGGTCGGGACGGGGGAAAATAAAGCGGGTTGATGTGTCCAGCGACGGCGGTCGAAACTGGAAGACCGCTCGCCTGGAGGGAACCGTCCAATCCAAGTGCCTCACGCGATTCAACATCGACTGGGTGTGGGATGGCGGCCCCGTCATCCTGCAATCGCGAGCGATCGACGAGACCGGTTACGTGCAGCCGCGGATCAGCCAACTGCGCGCAGTGCGCGGCAAGCGCTCGATTTACCACAACAATGCGATTCAATCGTGGAGCATTGGCGAGACCGGTGAAGTGAGCAATGTCCAGGTCGATTGAACCTTGGATCCTTGCCTGCGTGGGGATGACGATTCTCCTGGCCATCGCACCCGCACACGCGGGGACCCAGTTCCCCGGCGTCGGCCGCACCGCCACGCCGGCCGAGATCAAGGCATGGGACATCGACGTGCGGCCCGATTTCAAGGGGTTGCCTTCGGGTTCCGGAAGCGTCGAGCAGGGCCAGAAAATCTGGGATGCCAAGTGCGTGTCGTGCCACGGCACCTTCGGCGAATCGAACGAGGTATTCGCGCCCCTCGTGGGCGGGACCACGCCTGAAGACATCAAGACCGGGCGGGCGAAAGCGCTCGTCACCGGTGACTCCGGGCGCACGACGCTGATGAAGCTCGCGACGATTTCGACCCTCTGGGATTATGTGAACCGGGCGATGCCGTGGAATGCGCCGAAGAGCCTTGCTACCGACGAGGTCTATGCCGTCGTGGCGTACATGTTGAACCTGGGCGACATCGTCCCCGCGGACTTCGTGCTCTCGGAGCGCAACATCGCCGAGGTTCAGCAGAAGTTGCCGAATCGCCACGGAATGACGCGCAGCCACGGGCTGTGGGATTTGAAGGGCAAGCCGGACGTCGTGAACGTCCCCTGCGTCAGGAATTGCCCCGCCAGCGGCAAGCCCGTTTCCGAACTTCCCGAGCACGCCGCGCGCGCCCACGGAAACCTCGCAGAACAGCAGCGGCTCGTGGGTCCCTCGCGCGGCCCCGCAACCGGCGTGGCCGCTTTGACGGCAAAGGGCGAGGTGGCGGCGACTAAAGGCGGGGACCTGGCCCGCAGCAAAGCCTGCCTGAGCTGCCATGGCGTGGACAAACGCCTGGTCGGTCCCTCATTCCGGGAGGTGGCGGGGCGCTATAAGGGGCAGGAGGGCGTGGAGGCGAAGTTGGTGGACAAGCTCAAGCGCGGCGGAAGCGGGGCTTGGGGGGAGATTCCAATGCCGCCCAGCCCGGACCTGGCGGAGCAGGACGCGAAGATACTGATACGGTGGGTGCTGGGCGGGGCCTTATAATTGCAAGGTGCAGTAAAGGCTCAATGGAGCGGACGACGACACGCCGCTCAATGAGCGAACGTGGGTCATTTGAGGAGAAAAGCATGAATAGCGGTCGCAGGAAGGTACTGAAGGGCACGAGTGGCGCAGCAGTGATGGGCCTTGCGATGGTTGCGGGCCTCATCAAGCCGGGCAGCGCATGGGCGCAGCAGGCCTGGAACAAGGCGGCGTTCGATACCAAGTCGCTCAATGACGCCGTCAAGGCCTTGGGGGGTGCCTCTGCTGCGGAAAGCAAGGACATCACCATCACCTCGCCGGACATCGCGGAAAACGGCGCGGTCGTGCCGTTCACGATCGCGAGCAAGCTGCCGAAGACCGAGCAGATGGCACTGCTGGTCGAGAAGAACCCCAACATCCTGGCGGCCAGCTTCGAGATCCCCGGCGGCACCGAGCCGTGGGTCAACACGCGCGTGAAGATGGGCCAGACCTCGAACGTCATCGCTCTGGTGAAGGCCGATGGCAAGTTCTACTACACGTCCAAGGAAGTGAAAGTCACCCTTGGCGGTTGCGGAGGCTAAGGAGAAGACCATGGCAGATCCGATGAAGATTCGCGCCGCGATGGCGGGCGACAAGGTGGAAGTGCGGGTGTTGATGAGCCACGAGATGGAGACCGGCCAGCGCAAGGACGCGAAGGGGGCAACGGTTCCGGCGTGGTTCATCCAGAACGTGACGGCCACCCACAACGGCAAGACGGTGCTGTCGGCCGAGTGGGGGCCTGCCGTTGCGAAGAACCCTTTCCTGTCGTTCCGATTCGCCGGTGGCAAGGTGGGCGACAAGGTGGTCATCACCTGGACCGACAACAAGGGCGACAAGCGTACCGATGAAGCGACGGTCGCCTAGCTGGGGATGAGAGCGATGATCAGGGTGCTGCTGGGCACGTTCTTTACCGCGCTGGGTTTCGGTGTCCTTGCCGCTCCCGGCGATCCCATCAAGGTCGTCTATCACATGAACGAGGGGGTCGAGCACGCGCCGCAGGCGCTTCGCAACGTGCGCAATCACCTGAGCGTCGACCCCAAGGCGAAAATCGTCATGGTCTCTCACGCGGCGGGAATCAATTTCCTGATGCGCGACACCAAGGACAGGGACGGCAATCCGTTTGAAGTCACCGTCCAGGACCTCGTTTCGAAGGGCGTGGAATTCCGCGTCTGCGAGATCACGCTTAAGGCGCGCAACATTGATAAGTCGAAGCTGATAGACGAGGTCAAATATGTGCCTTCGGGTGTGGCCGAGGTCAGCCGCCTGCAGATCCACGAAGGGTACGCGTACCTCAAGCCGTAGCTGCACACCCCAATAATCAGAAGGAGGAGCACCTTTGAACCGGATCCAACGGGGCGCCATCGCCCTGTGCCTGATGTCCGCCATGGGCGCGATCGCCCAGCAACCGCGCACCACCGTCGAGGAGATCGAGCGCTATCGTGCGGCGCTGGGCGACGGAAATCCTGCGGAGCTGTGGGAAGCGCGCGGCGAAGACCTTTGGAAGCAGAAACGCGGCCCGAAGAATGCGAGCCTCGAAAAGTGCGACCTTGGCCTCGGGCCCGGGGTCGTGAAGGGCACCTACGCCGTGCTGCCCAAGTACTTTTCCGATTCCGCGAAGGTTGAGGACCTGGAGTCGCGGCTGGTCACCTGCATGGTGAGCCTGCAGGGCTTCACACCGGCGCAGGCCAGGAAGGACCCGTTTGGCGGACCCGGCAAGAAGGTGCCGATGGACGCGCTGGTGGCCTTCGTCACCTCGCAGTCGCGCGGCATGAAGATGAACGTCGCCGCGAACCATCCCGCCGAGCAGGAGGCTTACGAGATCGGCAAGAAGATCTTCTTCTTCCGCGGCGGGCCGCATGACTTCTCCTGCGCCACCTGCCACGGCGCTGACAGCCAGCGAATCCGCCTCCAGGACCTGCCCAATCTCCTCAAGAAGGAGGATGCGCAAAAGGCCTACGGGGCGTGGCCCGCCTATCGCGTATCGCAGGGAGAGGTACGCTCGTTCCAGTGGCGACTCTACGATTGCTTCCGCCAGCAGCGCTTTCCGGAACTGGAGTTCACGTCGCCCGCCTCGGTGGCGCTCACGATGTTCCTGGCAAAGAACGCAAACGGCGGCGTATTCGACGCGCCCTCAATCAAGCGCTGACGGGAGAACAGCATGACAAGGCACACACTAATTGCGCTGTCGGTCGCCGGCGCACTTGCGGCGGGTTGCGCTGCGATGAAGGCGAGCGAAGATCCGTACTCCGCCAAGGCGCTCGCGATGATGAAGGCGTCGTTCAAGGAGGCGGGCCAGGCCAAGCTCGATCGCCTCGAGCAGGACGACATGCAGCGGGTTTGCAGCGATTACGCGGATAAGCCCGTGCCCAAGGAAGTCGCGGCCATGCTCGAGCGCGCGCAGCAGGCGCTGATCAAGTATCCCGCGGACGGCAAGCTCATGGGCGACTGGAAGCTGGGCGAGCGCATCGCGCAGTCCGGCATCGGCAAGCAATTCACCGACGATCCTGCGGTACCTGCGGGTGCCAACTGCTACGCTTGCCACCAGCTCTCGAAGGCCGAGCTTTCGTTCGGCACGATCGGGCCGCCGCTCTACAACTTCGGCAAGCTCCGCGGTTTCACGCCGGAGATGCAGAAGTACGCCTACAGCAAGGTGTACAACTCGCAGGCTTTTTCGGCGTGCTCCAACATGCCGCGTTTCGGCCATGCGGGGATTCTCACCGAGAAGCAGATCCAGGATGTCGTGGCGCTGCTGATGGATCCCGAATCGCCGATCAACAAATGACGTTGCGCAGGATGAAAGATAGCAATGTCATCCCCGAGGCGTCGGGGATCCAGTCATTCGCGCTGGTCATTTTGCTCGCCAGCATGCCTGCATTGGCCGCAGAGGCGACCTTTACCACCAAGTCCCTCACGCCTGAAACGGCGTTGAAAGCCGCCCAAGCCGCGCTCGCCAAGTGCCGCACCGATGGTTTCCAGGTGAGCGTCGCCGTGGTCGACCGCTCGGGTCTCACGCAGGTCCTGCTTCGCGACCGCTTTGCCGGTCCGCACACGGTCGACGTCGCCACCAACAAGGCGTGGACGGCGGTCTCGTTCCGCACCAACACCACTGACCTCGAGCGGGCGTCTCGCCCGGGCCAGTCCATGTCAGGCATCCGCCAGTTTCCCCGGATGGTCGCGGTGGGCGGCGGGATGATGCTGCAGGGTGGTGGTTCGCTGCTGGGGGCGATCGGTGTATCGGGCGCTCCGGGCGGCGATGCCGACGATGTTTGTGCCGCTGCCGGCATCAAGGCCGTCGCCGACGACCTCGAGTTCTAGGATGGATCGCCGCTCGTTCCTCGAGGCCCTTGCCGTGGCGGCGGCTTCCGGCTTGCCGCTGGCTTCGCGCGCTGCCCTGGGAGGCGACGGCAGGGAGATCTACGACCTGGCGCGCTTCGGCAACGTAAGCCTTCTGCACTTCACCGATTGCCATGCGCAGCTGCTGCCGGTGAATTTCCGCGAGCCCGGCGTCAACCTGGGCGTGGGCCCCGCCGAAGGGCGAGCGCCGCATCTTGTCGGCGAACATTTCCTGAAGGCCTTCGGCATCGCCCCGCGCACGCGTAACGCCTACGCGTTCACCTACCTCGAGTTCGAGAAGGCCGCGCGAGTCTATGGGCGGATGGGGGGATTCGCGCACCTCGCGACGTTGGTCAAGCAGCTGAGGGCCTCGCGTCCCGGGGCGCTGTTGCTTGACGGCGGCGACACCTGGCAAGGATCCGCCACCGCGCTCTGGTCGAAGGGCCAGGACATGATCGACGCACAGAAGCTGCTGGGCGTGGACATCATGACGGGCCACTGGGAGTTCACCTACGGCCAGGAGCGCGTCAAGCAGGTCGTCGAAGGCGACTTAAAGGGCAGGATCGAATTCCTCGCGCAGAACATCGTTACGGCGGACTTCAACGACCCGGTATTCAAACCCTATACCTTGCGCGAGATCAACGGAGCCACGATCGCAATCGTCGGGCAGGCATTTCCGTACACGCCGATTGCCAACCCGCGCCATTTCGTACCCGACTGGACCTTCGGCATCCAGGAGGAGGAGTTGCAGAAGCGCGTGAACGAGGCGCGCGCGAAGGGAGCGCAAGCGGTCGTACTGTTGTCGCACAACGGCATGGATGTGGACCTGAAGCTTGCCTCGCGCGTCACCGGCATCGACGCAATCCTCGGAGGTCACACCCACGATGCGGTGCCGCTGCCCGTCGAGGTGAAGAACGCCACCGGAGTTACCCTGGTCACTAATGCGGGAAGCAACGGCAAGTTCCTCGGTGTGCTCGACATGGACGTGGGCGATGGCCGCGTGCGCGACATCAAGTACCGCCTCCTGCCGATATTCTCGAACCTCCTTCCCGCGGATGCGGAAATGGCGGGCTACATCGCCAAGATGCGCGCGCCGCACCTCGCAAAGCTGGGCGAGAACCTCGCGACCACCAGCGGACTTCTCTATCGACGCGGCAATTTCAACGGTACCGTGGACCAGCTGATCCTGGACGCGCTGATGTCGGTCAAGGGCGCGCAGATCGCGTTTTCGCCGGGGTTCCGCTGGGGCACCTCGCTGCTGCCCGGGCAGGTGATCACGACGGAGCAGGTGATGGACTGGTCGGCGATTACCTATCCGCAAACGACGCTCAACAGCCTCTCGGGCGAGATGATCAAGACGATTCTCGAGGACGTCTGCGACAACCTCTTCAACCCCGACCCGTATTACCAGCAGGGCGGGGACATGGTGCGCGTTGGCGGCCTTACGTATACCTGCACTCCTGGCGAGGGCGCTGGCAGGCGCATCAGCGAGATGCGCCTGAACGGCAGGCCGATCGACGCGAGCAAGAGCTACAAGGTGGCGGGCTGGGCTCCGGTTGCGCAGGGTGCCCAGGGCGAGCCGATCTGGGATGTGGTGACGCAGTACCTGAAGAGTCGCAAGACGGTCGCAACCCCGAAGCTCTCCCTGCCCAAACTGGTCGGCGTCGCGGGCAACCCGGGGCTCGGCTGATGCAGTGGGCAGCGGCCCTTTGCCTGCCGCTCGCCCTGGGCTTTGCGGCGCGCGCGGCGGCCATCGATCTGCAGCCGATCCAGGTGACCCCGCGTGTCTTCTACGTGCAGGGAAAGCCGGGTATCGCTTCCGCGGAGAACGAAGGTTTCAACTCCAACGCCGGGTTCGTGATCACCGAGGACAGCGTCGTGGTGATCGATGCGCTGGGGACGCCGGCCCTGGGCGCGGCGCTGGTGAAAGCGATCCGGAGCGTAACGCGCAAGCCAATCAAGCGGGTGATCGTGACGCACTATCACGCAGACCATTTCTATGGGCTCGTTCACCTCAAGGGGGAGGGCGCGGAGATCTGGGCGCATCGCGCGGCTCGCGAGTACCTGGATAGCGACGAAGGCGCGCGCCGCCTGCAGCAGCGAGCGCGGGACCTGTTCCCGTGGGTGAGCGACAAAATGGAACTGGTGCGCGCAGACCGTTGGCTGGAGGGCGATGAGCGCTTCGCGCTCGGCGGTGTTCGTTTCGAGATCGTCCACATGGGCCCGGCCCACTCGCCCGAGGACCTGATTGTCGTGGTTCCGGGTGAAGCAGTGATCTTCAGCGGCGACATTCTCTTCGCCGGGCGGATACCGTTCGTGGGCGAGGCCGACAGCAAGCGATGGCTCGAGCGCATCGACCGGCTGCTGGACCTCAAGCCGGTGCTGATGGTGACGGGCCATGGGGAAGTCTCACGCGATCCGCGAAAGGACCTGGCGCTCACGCGCGATTACCTGCAGTACTTGCGGGCGACGATGGGAAAGGCGGTCGAGGGGCTCACGCCCTTCGAAGAGGCCTATGCGAAGGTCGACTGGAGCCGCTTTGCCAAGGTGCCCGCGTTCGATGCGGCGAATCGCATCAATGCGTACGGCACCTACATCCTCATGGAGCGCGAGGCACTTTACCGCTGAAGCGGTAATAGGTCTGGTCGAGGAACGCGACGACGTGCTCTTCATCGTCGGGAAAGAGCTGCAGGTTGAGCTCGCTGTTGCAGAGCGCGACCTGCGCCTTCAGCTTCCCGATCGACGTGACCTTGCGGTCCTTGCGCAGGTAGATGGCGCCTGCGATGCCCAGAGTCTTGTTGTCATGGCATACCTCGCACTTCTTCTCGGCCACGAGCTTCCTGCCTTCGGCTGAATCGGCCGCGGCGCCGGTCAGGGGCGTCGCGACCAGGGCAAGGGACAGGAGAATGGAGGTTCGCATCGGGATAGTCTACCCGCCGATTCCCAGGAGCCATACCAGCGCAGAAAAGGTGACGAATGCAAGCGCGGTGGTGAGGAGGATCGTCGCCGAAACGCGGCCGACGTCGGCTTCGTAGCGGATTGCGAAGATGAACACCCAGCCCGCCGAAGGCAGGGCGGCCGCCAGCACGGCGACCATGGTGGTGAATTCATCGATGCCGAACAGGTGCATCGTGATCCAAACCACGGCCGGGTGCAGCAGCAGCTTTGCCGCAATCGGCAAGGCGAGGGCCGCCGACCGGAGGGTGGCGTCAGGGCGTACCAGCGACACTCCGATGGCGAAAAGCGCGCAAGGCCCGGCCGCATCGGCGAGGAGCTTCACGATCTCCGTGGCGGGCGTCCGGAGCGTCCATCCGAATCCGGAGAACGCCGCGCCGAGGACCATGCTGATCACGAAAGGGTTCAGGAAGATGCGCAATGCCGCGTCGCGGATGTCCTCGCGCCATCCGCGGCCCGTGGCCCCGCCCATTTCGGCGAGCGCCAGGCCGGCCGAGGCGACAATCACCAGGTCGGCAACGATGGCGAGAATGACGGGTGCGGCCGCGCGCTCGCCCAGCAGCGCCACCAGCATCGGAACGCCGAGGAAGCCCGCGTTCGAGACCGCGCCCGCAAGGCCGAAGAACGCGGCGTCGCGACGGTTTTCATGCAGCACGCGGTGCGCGACGATCGTCACCGCCAAGACTACCAAAACACCTGCCAGGGCCCAGGCCGCGAAGAACGGCAGGTTGGTGATTTCGTGGAAGGGCGTGTTTGCCGCGAACCGGAAGAGCATCGCGGGAACCGCGAAGTAAAGAAGGAAGCCGTTGAAGGCGGGGACGGCTTCGGTAGGCACCCACCCCTGGCGCGCGGCGATGAAGCCGAAGAAAATGAGGGCGAAGAAGGGCAGGGTGACCGATAAGATCACCCCGGGCCTACCTCATGTTTCCGGTGTGCCCCAGCGAATAGCGCCCCGGTTGCGGCCAGACCGCGAGGCCATGCGGCTCGATACCGACCTTGATGACCTTCGCCTCGCCGGTTGTGGTATCGAACGCGTACACGACGTGGTCGTAGCGACCGGAGAGCCACAGCGTCTTGCCGTCGGCGCTCACGTTGCCCATGTCCGGGCTGCCACCGCCCGGCACTTGCCAAGTGGCCTCGACCTTCTCGGTGGCGAAGTCGACGACCGAGACGCTGCCGGGCCCAGCCTTGGCACCGTGGATCCTGTGCGAGCCGCGGTTGGCGACATACATCTTCTTTCCGTCGCGGCTGGGATAGATGCCGTGGGTGCCCTTGCCGGTGTTCACGAAGCCCACTTCCTTGAACGTCTCGCCATCGATCACGAAGATGCCATCGGCATGCATGTCGGCGACGAAGAACCGCCTGCCGTCGGGAGACACCCGAATGTCCTGCGGCATCCCCCCCTTGGACAAGCGCAGGTACGCGACGACATTTCGATTCACGAGGTCGATCTTCACCAGGCTCTTGGCGAACTCGCACGTGAAGATGGCGAACGTGCCGTCGATGGAGAAATCGGCGTGGTTGATCCCGGCGCAGCGTGGCGTCTGGATCATGTATTGCATCTCCATCGTCTTCGCATCGCGGAACGCGAGGCGCTTTTCGGCCTCCTCAACCACGATCGCACTCTTGCCATCCGGAGTGAAGTACATGTTGTACGGATCGTGGACCGCGATCGGCGCGCCGGGCTTGCCAGTGCGGGGGTCGATGGGGGTCAGGGACCCCTTGGTGGTCCGCTCGGCGTTGTTCGTGACCCAGAGGGTCTGCATGTCCCACGACGGGACGACATGCTGGGGATTCAGTCCCACCTTGAATTTGTCGATCACCTTGAAGG
>JANNKG010000263.1:0-2176 GCA_031396185.1 Burkholderiales bacterium
TCCCCATCGTGCCGTTGTATCTCGCGCGCGAGCGGCCCGTCGTGCAACGCGCCGGCCAGTGGATCATGGTGGACGACGCGCGGTTGCCGCTCGGCCCCGGCGAGCAACCCGTCATGAAATAGGTGCGCTTCCGCACGCTCGGCTGCTATCCGCTGTCCGCCGCCATCGAAAGCGATGCCGGGACGCTGGATGCCGTCATCGCCGAGACCGTCGCGGCGCGCCGTTCGGAGCGCGAGGGCCGCCTCATCGACAGCGACCAGCCCGGCTCGATGGAGAAGAAGAAGCAGGAAGGCTATTTCTGATGGCGGCTCACGGCGAGCCGCTGCGCTTCATCACCTGCGGCAGCGTGGACGACGGCAAGTCGACCCTCATCGGGCGGCTGCTGCACGAATCGCGCAACATCTACGACGACCAGCGCTCGGCCCTCGAGAGCGACTCGAAGCGCCACGGCACCCAGGGCGGGCAGGTCGACTACGCGCTGCTGCTCGACGGCCTGCAGGCCGAGCGCGAGCAGGGCATCACCATCGACGTGGCGTACCGCTTCTTCGCCACGCCGCGGCGCCGGTTCATCGTGGCGGACACGCCGGGGCACGAGCAGTACACGCGCAACATGGCGACCGGCGCTTCCACGGCGGACCTGGCCGTGATCCTGGTGGACGCGCGCAAGGGCGTGCTCGCGCAGACGCGCCGCCACACCCGCATCGTGTCGATGATGGGGATTCGCGACGTGATCCTCGCGGTCAACAAGATGGACCTCGTGGCCTTCGACCGCTCGGTGTTCGAGCGCATCGACGCCGACTACCGCGCGTTCGCCGCCGGTTGCGGGCTCGCCAACGTGCGTTCGATACCGATGTCCGCGCTCGAAGGCGACAACGTCCTCGCCGCGAGCGCTCGCATGCCGTGGCACCACGGCCCACCGCTGCTCGCCTGCCTCGAAGAGGCGAGTGTCGCGCCCGCGCCGGCAGGCGAGGCTTTCCGCATGCCGGTGCAGATGGTCCACCGGCCCAACCCAGACCTGCGCGCCTTTCGCGGGCGCATCGCGGCAGGGCGCGTGCGCGCGGGCGACCGGATCCGCGTCCTGCCTTCGGGCGGGGAGACGCGCGTCAAGGAAGTGATCCGGGGATTCGCGGGCGTGGCGGAGGCGGGACGCGGCGATTCCGTGGCGCTCACGCTGGCCGATGAAGTGGATGTGGGGCGTGGCGATGTCCTCGCCGCGCCCGAGGGCGCCCCGGAGGTGGCCGACCAATTCGAGGCGCGCCTGCTGTGGATGGGCGAGCACGCCATGATTCCGGGGCGTCCCTACCTGCTGAAGATCCACGGCAAGGAAACCACGGCGACGATCACGGCCATCAAGTACCGCGAGGACGTCGACACCGACTCGCGCCTCGCGGCGAAGACGCTCGCCTTGAACGAGATCGCGGTCGTGAACCTGTCCACCAGCCAGCCGCTGGTGTTCGAGCCCTACGTGGTCAACCGCGCGCTGGGTGGCTTCATCCTCATCGACAAGCTGGGATTCGAGACCGTCGGCGCGGGCATGATCGATTTCGCCCTTCGCCGCGCCGCCAACATCCACTGGCAGGCGCTCGACCTCAACCAGGCGACGCGGGCCGCGGTGAAGCACCAGCGGCCGCGCTGCATCTGGTTCACCGGATTGTCCGGCTCGGGAAAATCCACCATCGCCAACCTGCTCGAGAAGCGCCTGCACGCCGCGGGGCGCCATACCTACCTGCTGGACGGCGACAACGTGCGCCACGGATTGAACCGCGACCTGGGATTCACCGAGGCGGACCGCGTGGAGAACATCCGCCGCGTGGCGGAAGTCGCGCGCCTCATGGTCGATGCGGGGCTCGTGGTGCTGGTCTCGTTCATCTCGCCCTACCGCGCCGAGCGTCGCATGGCCAGGGAGCTCTTCGCGCCGGGCGAGTTCGTGGAGGTGTTCGTCGACGCGCCGCTGGAGGAGTGCGAGCAGCGCGATCCGAAGGGCCTCTACGCCAAGGCGCGACGCGGGGAGCTCGCCAATTTCACCGGCATCGACAGCGCCTACGAAAGCCCCGAGGCCCCCGAAATCCGCCTGCGCACCGCGGAGCTGCCGCCCGCGGCCTGCGTGCAGGGCATCATCGACCTGCTCGATTGATGCCATGGACCTGATGCTGGTGGTCGCTGGCGCGGCGACGGG
>JANNKG010000358.1:0-9403 GCA_031396185.1 Burkholderiales bacterium
CGAGGATGCTGCCGGTTTCGGATTCGGTCATCACCAGCTTGCGGGTGCCGGGGCGAAAGGCCACGTTGGTGACGGTGGATCCCGCGGGTGACTTGATGAAATGGGTCACTTCGCCACGCGCGTTCAGCACGAAGGCGCCACCGAGGCTTGCGTGCGCGACGACCAAGCGGTTCTCCGCGTCCACCGCCATGCCGTCGGGGCCGCTGGTGCCGAAGAAAGTGCGAAATGCACCCACCTTCGAGACGCTGCCATCGGGCAGCAATGGACCGCGCCACACCTGGTTCGCACGAGTCACGGCGACGAACAGGACCTTTTCCTCAGCATCGAGCGCGATGCCGTTGGGGCTGGGAATCCCGGATATGAGCATTTCGAGCCGACCCGCGCCCGAAAGCCGGTAGACGCGTCCGCTCGGGTCGTGCAACCCGGTCTGGCCCTGGTCGGTGAAGTAGCAGTTGCCATCGCGATCGAACGCCAGGTCATTCAAGCCCTTGAACGACTCGCTATTGCGGTGGCGGAGGATGGCCGTGGGCTGCACTGGAGCGTCGCCTTCGAGGGCTCCGCGGTCGAGCTTGAGCAACCCGCGGCGGTAGTCGGTGATCCACAGCGAACCATCGCGATGGAAGGCCGCGCCATTCGGCCAGCCGTCGTACTGGGCAACCAATGTCCACTCGAGCGTGCGCGAGATCCGGAAAATGCGGCCGTACGGAATGTCGGTGACGTAGAGATTTCCCGCGCGATCGAAGCACGGCCCTTCGAGAAAGCTGTCGATCTGCTGGCCTGGCTTGTTGGCGTCGCACCACTCGGTGCGCGCGGCCTTGCGGAATGCATCTGGAAGGCGGGTGAGGACGCGCGCATCGATGATTGCGGGAGCCGCGAACGAGAGGTTCCACATGGACGCGATTGAAAGGCGTTACTTCACGTCGCTGTAGGCCATCTCGGCATTGTCGATCAGCCGGGTCCTGCCGAGCCAGGCAGCGCCGAGCACCACCAGTTCGCGGTCCTTCGGGACCGGGAAAACCAGCTCCGAGCGGTTGCGAATGTCCACATAGTCGACACGCCAGCCGTGCGCCGTCAGGTCCTCGGTCGCCGCCTTGGTGAGGGCGTGGAAATCGCGATCGCCGCCTTCCACGCGCGATTTGATCCGCGTGAGGGTCTGGGAAAGTCGCACCGCCTCGACCCGCTCCTCGCGGCTGAGGTAGCCATTGCGGGAAGACATCGCAAGTCCATCGGCCTCGCGCACCGTCTCCGCACCCACGATCTCGATGCCGAAGTTCAGCTGCGCCACCAGGGCGCGAATCACGTAAAGCTGCTGGTAATCCTTCTTGCCGAAGATCGCGATGTGCGGCGCCACGATGTTGAAGAGCTTGGTAACGACCGTCACGACGCCCTGGAAGTGGCCGGGGCGGAAATCGCCGCAGAGTTGCAAGGAGGCCTTCGGCGGCATGACCACGATGTCCTGCGGCACGGGGTATATCTCGCCCTCGTCGGGAGCGAACGCCACGTCGCAACCGGCGCGCTCGAGCAGCTTGCAGTCGTTGTCGATCGTCCTCGGGTAGCGGTCGAAATCCCCTCCCGGCTCGAACTGCAGCCGGTTCACGAAAATCGAGGCGACCACGCACTTGCCGCGTTTCCTCGCAGCCTCGACCAGCGTGAGATGCCCCGCGTGCAGGTTGCCCATCGTGGGCACGTAGGCGATCGAGCGCTCGTTCCTGAGACGCGCGCGCAGCTCGGCGGCGGTGTGGATCAGGTCCAAGAATGTTCGGCAGCGGGGAAGGTCTTGGCCTTCACCGCCTTCACGTACGCTTCGATCGCCGCCTTCACCGAGGGCGAGCCCTGCATGAAGTTCTTCACGAAGCGCGCCTTGCGGCCCGGGAAGATGTCGAGGATGTCGTAGACCACGAGCACCTGGCCCGAGACATCGATGCCCGCGCCGATGCCGATGGTGGGCACCTTGAGCGCTTCAGTCACGCGCCGCGCGACCGCCGCCGGCATGGCCTCCATCAGCACGAATCCCGCGCCCGCCGCCTCGAGCGCGCGCGCGTCGGCAATCAGCCGCTCAGCGGCGTCCTCGGACTTGCCCTGCACCCGGTAGCCCCCGAGGGTGTGCACCGATTGCGGGGTGAGGCCGATGTGGGCGCAGACGGGGATGCCGCGCTCGGTGAGGAACCGCGTCGTCTCCACCATGGGCGCGCCGCCCTCGATCTTGACCATGCCTGCGCCGGCTGCCATGAGACGCGCGGCGTTGCGAAACGCCACCTCGGGCGACTCCTGGAAGGACCCGAAGGGCAGGTCGGCGACCACTAGCGCCTTCGAGCTGCCGCGCGCGACGCACCTCACGTGATACTCGGACTGTTCCACGGTGACCGCGAGCGTGGAATCGTGCCCCTGGATCACCATCCCGAGCGAATCGCCGACCAGGAGGATCTCGACGCCCGCCTCATCGGAGAGCGCCGCGAAACTCGCGTCGTAACAGGTGAGCATCACGAGCTTCTCGCCGGAGCGGGCGCGCTCCTGCAGCTGAGGTATGGTGACGCGCATGTTTTCGCTTTGTTACCGCAGGCCCAAGACGCAGAAGTTTGCCTCAAAATCGGCGCCCATGAATGCCGGGCGCCTCATTTCACTGCTGCTGCTCTTCCCGCTGGCGCCGTCGGCCGAAACCGTCGCGTGGCGCAACGCGCTCTGGTTCGACGGTTCCCGTTTCGTTGCGGGCACGAAGTACTCCGTGGACGGTGCCTTCGTCGACCGGGCTCCCGGGCGAATCGACCGCACCGTGGAGCTGGGCGAGCGTCACGTCGTTCCCGCATACGGCGAAGCCCACCACCACGGGATCGATTCGGCCGAGGCGATCGAAGACAAGATCTCCGTCTTCCTCGAGGCGGGCGTCTTTTACGTAAAGAACCCGAACGTGATTCCGGAGCTGGTCACGGCGCAGGTGCGCGCGCGGCTTAGCCGGCCCGACAGCATCGACGTGGCGTTCTCCAATGGCGGGCTTACCTCGCCGGGCGGACATCCCGTGCCGCTGCATGCCTACCTCGCATCGCTCGGAGTATTCAAGGGGCTCAACCCGGAGGACATGGAGGACCGCGCTTTCCATGTGGTCGCCAACGATGCCGAGCTGGAGGCGAAGTGGCCGCGCATCCTCGCGGCCCGGCCCGACTTCATCAAGACCTTCCTGCTGTTCTCCGAGGAATACGAGGGTCGCGAGCCGCTGGTGCGCGAAACCGACGGCAAGCCGAACAAGGGGCTCGATCCCAAGGTGCTCGCGGCAGTCGTGCGACGGGCGCACGCATCGGGGCTGCGGGTTTCCACCCATGTGGACACCGCGCGCGACTTCGACAACGCGGTCGCCGCGGGGGTGGACGAAATCAACCACCTGCCGCAGCCCGACCAGCGCTTCAGCCCCGACCTCTCGGCGTACGTGATCTCAGGGGAAGCGGCACGGCTTGCGGCTTCGAAAGGCATCACGGTCGTCACCACCGCAAGCACCACCGAGCGGCTCTCGCCCAGCCTGCCCGCGGGCTGGATCGGGCCGATGCGTGCAAACCAGGCCGCGAACCTGAAGACACTGCTCGCGGCCGGCGTGAAGATCGCCATCGGCAGCGACGGCATCAGCGGCGAGCGCCGCTTCGTGACAGCTCGCGACGAGGTGATCTTCCTCGACCGCCACGGCATGATGGATCCGCTCTCGCTCTTGCGTGCCTGGTCGATCGACACGCCGCGGACCATTTTTCCCAAGCGCAAGCTGGGCGAGCTGCGCGCCGGTTTCGAGGCGAACTTCCTGGTCCTCGCCGGCAATCCGCTCGAGGACACCGGAAACCTCCACCGCATCACGATGCGGGTGAAGCAGGGGCGGGTGCTGCCCCCGATACCCTCGATCGTGTTAGGCAGGTGAATTCACGCCTTGTTGAAGAACTCCCGCCCGCCCCGCATCGCGTTCATCCGCTCGATCAGCATGTCGAAATGCTCGCGGCTGTCGACGAAATTCAGCCGCTCGCTGTTGACGATCAGCATCGGGCTGTCGGTGTAGTTGTGGAAATAGCGGGTGTAAGCCTCCGACAGGCGGCGCAGGTAGTCCTCGTCGATGCCGGACTCGATCGGGTTGCCGCGCTTCTTCACCCGGTGCACCAGCGTATCGATCGACGCCTGCAGGTAGATGACCAGGTCGGGGACCGCCGCCTGCGGCTTCACGTGATCGTAGATCTTGGTGTATAGCGCGTATTCGGCGTCGTCGAGCGTGAGGCGCGCGAATAGCGGGTCCTTGGCGAGGGTAAAGTCGGTAACGATCGGTTTCCCGAAGAGGTCGGGCTGGCGCACACCCTCCAGCTGCTGCACGCGCTGGAACAGGAAGAAGAGCTGCGTGGGCAGCGCATGGCGCCGCATGTCGCGATAAAAGAGCGGCAGGAACGGGTTGGCCTTCGGGTCCTCGAGGACCAGGGTGGCGTTGAGCCGCTCGGCGAGTCGCGTCGCGAGGCTGGTCTTGCCGCAGCCGATCGGCCCCTCGACCACGATGTGCCGCTGCCTCACCGCGTGACCTTCCGCAGCCAATCGCGCGCCGCCCCCCTGCCTGGAATGGTCGCCTCGGGCCACACCTCCACCAGCGGCACCAGCACGAACGCGCGCTCGTGGGCACGCGGGTGCGGCACCTTCAGCCCCGGCTCGTCAATCTCCTGCTCGCCGTAAAGCACGATGTCGAGGTCGAGTGTCCGCGGGCCGTTGGGAATCTCGCGCACGCGCCCGTGACGCCGTTCAACGTCGAGCAATGCGTCAAGCAGCGCGCGCGGGGCAAGCGCGGTCTCCACCAGCGCGCACGCGTTCACGAAGTCGGGCTGGTCGACGAAGCCGACGGGGGAAGTGCGGTAGAGGCGCGAGCGCCCCAGCAGCTGGGTGTCCGGAAGCGCGGCGATTTCATCGAAGCCCCTGCGCACCTGCGCCTCGGGATCGTCCAGGTTCGATCCCAGGGCCACGGCCGCTCGCGTCACGTCTCGGGTCCCATGTCGGAGGGCGGCGCCCCCTCGTCGACGGGGTTCTTCTTGCCGCCGCGGCGGCGCCGGCGCTTTTTCTTCTGTCCTTCATCCTCGCCCTGCAACATGCGCTCGCGCTCGTCGGTACTCACCTCCTGGAAACGCTCCCACCAACTCGCGGCCTCCTGCGGAGCGTTCGCCGACGCCGCCCGCAGGGCGAAGAAATCGTAGGCGGCGCGAAACCGGGGATGCTCGAGCAAGCGGAACGGGCGATGGCCGCCGCGCTGCAGGAAGCGCGGCTGCATCAGCCAGAGCTCCTTCATGGTCGCATCGAAGCGCCGCGGAATGGCGAGCGTGTCGCGCTGCGCATCGAGCGCGTCGTGCATTGCCGAATGCAGCGCAGGGACCATGGACTGGCCCTTGTCCTCGTACCTCTTCAGGCTTTTCTCGACCTGGCCCCAGAGGAGGGCGGCCAGCAGGAAGGCGGGCGAAACCGGCTTGCCGGCGGCGAGCCGCTCGTCGGTGGCACGCAGGGCGGCCATCGCGAAGGGCCCGGTGTCGGGGTCCTCGAGGGCGGTGTCGAGCAGCGGCAGCAGCCCGTGGTGCAGCTCGAGCTCGCGCAGCACGCGCACGCACTCGACCGCGTTGCCCGAGAGCAACAGCTTGAGGATCTCCTCGAAGAGACGGGCCTGGGGAACGTTCTCGATCAGGTGCTTGAGCGAATGGATCGGCTCGCGCGTCTTGGCGTCGACCGTGAGCCCGAGCTTGGCGGACAATCGCGCCGCGCGCAGCATCCGCACCGGGTCCTCTCGATAGCGCGTCGCCGCGTCGCCGATCATGACCAGCTTCTTCGCCTTCAGGTCCTTCATTCCGTGCACGTAATCCCAGACCTCCTCCTTCACCGGGTCGTAGAACAGGGCGTTCACGGTAAAGTCGCGGCGCAGCGCATCCTCGGCCTGGGTACCGAAGACGTTATCGGAGAGCATCCGGCCGTGCTCGTCGCGGTTTTCCTCGTCGGCTTCGCGGGTGAAGTGAGCGCGGAACGTCGACACCTCGACCATCTCCGGACCGCACAGGACGTGCACGATCTGGAAGCGCCGCCCGATGATTCGCGAGCGCCGGAAGACCGAGCGCACCTGGTCGGGCGTGGCGCTGGTGGCGAGGTCGAAGTCCTTGGGTTTCCTGCCGAGCAGCAGGTCGCGCGCAGCGCCGCCGACCACGAACGCCTTGTATCCGGCGCGCTGCAGCTCCTCGCAGGTGCGCCGCGCGCAGCGGCTGATGTCCTCCTTGCGGATGTCGTGCTTGTCGTTGCCGTAGATGACCGGGCGGGCGTCCTTGTGGGTCACCTGCTCGCGGCGGCCGAACAATCGATCGATGTATTTTTTAATCATGTTGCCTTAAGGAAATGATGGACCATCCCCGCTCCTTCGCGTGGCTGCGCAAGGTGGGGTCGGGGTCGACCGCTACGGGGTGGGTGACGAGCTCGAGCAATGGAAGATCATTCAGCGAGTCGCTGTAGAACCAGCTCTCGTAATCCGCGAGCCGCGAGCCCCGCTCGGCCAGCCACTCGTTCACCCTCTGGATCTTGCCCTCGCGGAAGGTTGGCGTTCCGCGGGGCTTGCCGGTGAATACGCCGTCGATCTCCTCGATGTCGGTGGCGAGAAGGTGCGGCACGCCCAGCTCGGTGGCGATCGGCCGGGTGATGAAACGGTTGGTCGCGGTCACGATCGCGCTCAACGCGTCGGCGTGCTGTGCGAGCAGGCCCGGCGCCTTCGGCAGGATGATCGGGCGGATGCGCCGCTCCATGAATTGTGCGTGCCACCCATCGAGCTGGGTGCGCGGGCGGCGCGCGATCGGCGCCAGCTGGAAATCGAGGAACTCGTGGATGTCGAGGGTACCGTCCTTGTAGCGCGCATAGAACCAGTCGTTCCTGGCGTTGTATTCGTCGGCCTGCAACACGCCTTCTTCGATGAGGAACTGCGCCCACTCGTAGTCGCTGTCGCCTTCCAGGAGGGTGTTGTCGAGGTCGAAGAGCGCGAGTCTTGCCTTCACAAGCCCGCCTGCGTCAGCGGTTGCATCGCCGCCTTGAGGAGCGGCACGGTGACCGCGCGGCCGGTCTCCAGCGAATAGCGGTCGAGCGCGTCGAGCGTCGCCATCAGCGAGCCCATGTCGCGGCGCGCGTGGGTGAGGAGGTATGCGGATACTTCCTCCGACAGCGCGAAGCCGCGCGCCTTCGCATGGGCGGCAAGCGCAGCGCGCTTCTCGGCGTCGGTAAGCGGCAACACGCGATAGGTGAGGCCGGTGGCCAGGCGCGTGGCGAGGTCGCGCCGGATCGCCACATCGCGCGGCGCGGCGTTCGCGGTGACCAGCAGGAACGCGAACGCGCGCTCGTTGAAGTCGTTGAAGAGCGCGACCTGCTCGGATTCTGAGAGCCGCTCGACGTCGTCGATCACGCGATGGCCGGGCCCGCGGCCGGTGACCGCGGCGGCGAGCGCCTTGGCAAGATGGGTCTTGCCCGCGCCCGGCTCGCCCCACAAGTACACGACGCGTTCGGTGAGATCGCCACGCACTGCAGACTCGAGCGCGTGATAGAGCTCGGCATTGCCGCCGTGGACAAAGTTTGCGAAGCTCGGCGCGGGCGCCTGGATGAAGTCGAGGAGGAGCTGCCTCATGAGGGGGTTCCTCGGTGCCTGCGCCGCGTCGGAGGATTCCGTCGGCCGGCTTGGCCCGGGCGCGCCGCATTTGTTTTCCAAAGGCAGCGCTGATATGTCTGAATTTTAACCTAAAATCGCCGTCATGGCCCTTGCGAAACCGATTCAAATCCGCTTCGAGCGTGTGACCGGCGACATCGGACTTGCGTCGGCGAAGCCGCCGGTGTTTGTCGCCCCCGAAGACAAGCCCGCCCTCATCGAGCGCGCGCAGCGGCTCTTGAAGGAACGCGATGCGGTCCTGGTGGCGCATTACTACGTTCACCCCGACCTCCAGGACCTGGCGCAGGCCTCGGGCGGGACCGTCTCCGATTCGCTCGAGATGGCACGGTTTGGCCACGACCATCCCGCGAAAACCGTCGTCGTCGCGGGCGTGCGCTTCATGGGCGAGACCGCCAAGATCCTGAATCCCGAGAAGCGCATCCTGATGCCCGACCTCGAGGCCGAGTGCTCCCTCGACCTGGCCACCCCCGCCGACGAATTTTCCAGGTTCTGCGATGCGAATCCCGACCGTGTGGTCGTGGTCTACGCCAATACCAGCGCCGCGGTGAAGGCGCGAGCCGACTGGATGGTGACTTCATCCATCGCCGAGAAGATCGTGGCCCACCTGCACCACCAGGGAAAGAAGATCCTGTGGGCCCCCGACAAGCACCTGGGCGACTACGTGCAAAGGATCACCGGCGCCGACATGCTCATGTGGAACGCGGCGTGCGTGGTGCATGACGAGTTCAAGGCGCAGCAGCTCGAGGAGCTGAAGCTCAAGCATCCGAAGGCGAAGGTGCTGGTGCACCCCGAATCCCCTGCGGGCGTCATCGCACTGGCCGACGCCGTCGGATCGACCACCGGCATCATCCAGGCAGCCGTGCGCCTGGGCGCGCCGGAATACATCGTCGCCACCGACGGCGGCATCATTCACCAGATGAGGAAGCGCCTGCCCGGCGTCACCTTCATCGAAGCGCCCACCGCGGGTAAGGGCGCCACCTGCCAGAGCTGCGCACATTGCCCGTGGATGGCGATGAACGGGCTGAACAATTTGCTGGAAACCCTCGAGGGCGCACCGGGCCACGAAGTCCACGTCGATCCCGAGATCGGTCGCAAGGCCAAGGTGCCGATCGAGCGAATGCTCGAGTTCGCGAAGAAGACCCTGCCGGCAATGCAAGGCAGCGGCGACGCCTAGCGATCCTGGCGGGTTTGACGGCGCCGCGGCCCGCGCCGAGGGTTACGCGCCCCCGCCCTTCATCAGTTCCTGCAGGAAAAACTCCACTTGCTTCTTGTCGAGCTTGCCCATCTTTTTCTTGTCCTGCTTGTCGAACATCTTCTCGACCATCTTCATCATTTCGGCCTTCGAAACCATGCCGTCCTTGTCGGTGTCGCACATCGTCACGAATTCGGCGAATATGAGATCGTCGCTCTCCGGATAGGCGTGGGCGGCTGGGGCGGCAAGCAGGGCGGCAGCCAAGGCCGCCAGGGCGAGGGGTTTTCTGAGGCTGTTCATCTTCGGTCTCCTGTGATGTCTGTGGGGTACCCATACGTCGGCGCCACCCCGCCCCCCTTACAACCCCCGGGGTGGGGAAAAAAAGAAAGGCGCGCTCGGCGAGCGCGCCTTTCAAAAGGCAGCCGGGCCTAGGAGAACAACCGCTCAGCCGCCGCTTTTCATGAGTTCCTGCAGGAAAAACTCCACTTGCTTCTTGTCGAGCTTGCCCATCTTTTTCTTGTCCTGCTTGTCGAACATCT
>JANNKG010000379.1:0-2973 GCA_031396185.1 Burkholderiales bacterium
CGACGCGCGGGCCGCGGCCGAAGACGTAGCGCAGGCCGTCGTCCCTGCAAGGGCGGCGCATCACGGCTCGCGGTTGCCGTTATTCGTCGGCTGCTGGTCGCCGCGCGCTTCCGGGGAACCCTGCCCCTGGCCTGCGCCGCGACTGCGATTGCGGTTCTTGTTGCGTCGATTGCGGCCCGGCTTGCCCTGGCCGGGCTGGCCGCCCGGCTTGGGAGCCTGTCCCTGGGGCTGGCCTTGCGGCTGCGCCGGGCCCTGAACCGGTTGCCCCTGCGCGTGTTCCCCCTGGGCGTGTTGACCCTGGGCGTGACCCTGGCCCGGCGCACCGCCCGGCGCCTGCTTGCGGTGCTTGCGCTGGCCCTGGCCTTGACCGTGTCCCTGGCCGTGCCCTTGCCCGCCCTGCCCCGCTTGACCGCCGTGCCTGCGGCCCTGGCTCTGTCCGTGTCCTTGCCCTTGTGCTTGCGGCTGACCCTGGCCCTGTCCCCCCTGCCCCGGCCCGCGTTTCTTGAATCCGAACGGCTTGCCGCTACCGTGCGGGCGTCGCGCATTGCCCTTCGGCGGCGGTTCCGCGGCGCTCGGATTGTAGGTGCCGCGGTTGCCGTCGGGCTCGGGCAGCGCGACTGCGGCCCCGCGCGTGCTGACCTTGTTGCCGATGTCGTCGTCGATCTCGGGCGCGCGTGCCTCGCGATGCCCGATGCGGTTGCCGATGTTCTCGATCGCGTCGTCCTCGGCCTCGGTGCGCGCCACCGCTTCGGGGGGCTCGTTCATGCCGGCGAAGCTGAGCAGGTCCTGTACCGGCTCCTCCTCCATCTCACGCATCATCCCGCGCTTGATGTGGCTTGGCAGCTCGACCGGGCCGAAGCGCACGCGCATGAGGCGGCTCACCATCAGCCCGGCCACCTCGAACATCTTGCGCACTTCGCGGTTCTTCCCTTCGCGCAGGACCACGTGATACCAGTGATTGGAGCCCTCGCCGCCGCGATCCTCCATGGAATCGAACTTGCAGTTCTCGCCCTCGATGTCGACGCCGTTCTTGAGGAGCATGTCGACCTGCTCCTGCGTAAGCTCGCCCATCACGCGCACCGCGTACTCGCGCTCGACCTCGAATTTCGGGTGGGTGAGGCGCTGCGCAAGCTCCCCGCTGGTGGTGAAGATCAGCAGCCCGCCGGTGTTGAGGTCCAGCCGTCCCACCGAGACCCAGCGTCCGCCGTGCACCTTCGGCAGCTTGTCGAAAACGGTCGCACGCTTCTCCGGGTCGTCGCGGGTGACGATTTCGCCTTCGGGCTTGTGATACAGCAGCACCTTCGGCAACTGCTCACCGTAACGCAGGCTAATCAAATGGCCGTCCAGCTTCACCTTGTCGCCGGGCCCCACCGAATCGCCGAGCTTGGCGACCTGCCCGTTGATGGTGATGTGGCCCTGGGCGATGAGGATCTCGATGTTGCGCCGCGAGCCATGGCCCGACTGCGCCATCACCTTCTGCAGCCGCTCGCGTTTCGACGGGCTGCTGCCGCCCTGGCGCTCGGTGTTGCCCTTGCCGCCACGGTTGCCCTTGCCGAAGCGGCCCTTGCCGCCCTGCTGCGGACGGGCCCATTCCGGCACGACGCCTCCGGGCCACTCGAGTTTGTGATCGGGATGGGGTCTGTCACGCATGGCTGCGTTGCTCCTGGCTATCGTCGTTCTCGGGGGTCTCGGGCTCGTCGACCAGCGATTCCTGCTGCGGCGGCCTGGAGGCCGCTTCGATCGCGACGAGGGTCGGCGCCGGCTCGAGGGCGGACTGGATGTCTTCGAGCGGCGGAAGCTCCTCGAGCGAGCGCAAGTTGAGGTCGTCGAGGAATTTTCGCGTAGTGGCGAAAAGGGCGGGGCGGCCCGGGGTCTCGCGGTAGCCGACAGGCTCGATCCAGCCGCGTTCCTCCAGCGCCTTGAGGGTGGGAGGCGACACCGCGACACCGCGGATGTCCTCGATGTCGCCGCGCGTGACCGGCTGGCGGTAGGCGACGATGGCGAGGGTCTCGAGCACCGCGCGCGAGTAGCGTGGCGGCTTCTCGTGGGTGATGCGGTCGAGGAATTCCTGGTACTGCGGCTTCACGCGGAAGCGCCAGCCCGAGGCAACGGCGGTGAGCTCGATCGAACGTTCGGCCCACTCTTCCTTCAGCTCGTCGAGCACCTTGCGGATGTTGTCGGCGTCGACCTCGCCGGCGAAGAGGCGCTTCAATTGCTGCACCGTGAGCGGCTCGGTGGAGGACAGCAGCGCGGCTTCCAGCAAGCGCTTCACGTGGGTAATGTCGAACGTCGCGGGTTCGGGCGCCGACTCACCCTCTCCCAAGGGAGAGGGTGATTCTTCGTCGTCCGGCAACACTTCGGGACTGGTCTGTTCGTTCATGGCCTATGCAATCGTCAGCGTCGCGCGCTCGGACTTGAGCTTCACGTAAATCGGGTCGAAGGGACTCTTCTGGCTCATCTCGACCAGCGCCTCGCGGGTCAGCTCGAGGAGCGCGAGGAAGCTCACCACCAGCACCGGGACGCCCTGCGCCGGCTCGAAGAGCGCGGAGAATTCCACGAAGGTGCCGGGCACGAGCGTCTTGAGGATGCGGCTCATGTGCGCACGCACCGACAGCTGCTCGCGCGAGATCTTGTGGTGCCTCGTCATCCGGGCCCGCGCGAGGATCGAGCGCCAGGCTTCCGACAGGTCGGGCACCGCGACACCCGGCAGCCGCTCGGCGAGGGCTTGCTCGATGTAGACCTCTACCAGCGAGAAGTCGCGCCCGGCGACCGGAGCCTCGGCGATCGCCGCCGCCGCCGCCTTCATGCGTTCGTATTCGAGCAGGCGCCGCACCAGCTCCGCCCGCGGGTCGTCGGCCTCGGAGGAATCATCGCGCTTGCGCGCCGGCAGCAGCATGCGCGACTTGATCTCGATCATGAAGGCGGCGGCGGCGGCGATCGCCGAGGCTCCGGTCGCCGGGCGCGACTTCTCGC
>JANNKG010000384.1:0-2890 GCA_031396185.1 Burkholderiales bacterium
ACCCCCGCCGTAGCAGGTGGCGTGCTGAACATTCCCATCGCAGGCATGAGCTGCGCCTCTTGCGTCGCCCACGTCGAGAAGGCGCTGCAAGCCGTTCCCGGCGTCTGGCGCGCCTCGGTGAACCTCGCAACGGAACGTGCCGCGGTCGAGTTTACAGGCGAGCCCGATGTCGGTGCTGTCGTACGTGCGGTGGACGCCGCCGGCGATACCGTGCGCGAGAGCACGACCGAGCTCGCGATCGAGGGCATGACCTGCGCTTCGTGCGTGGGCCGGGTGGAAAAGGCGCTCGCGCGGGTCCCGGGCGTGCTGAGCGCGTCGGTCAATCTCGCGACCGAGAAAGCGCAGGTGCGCCACCTCTCAGGCGCTGTCAGCGCCGGCCAACTCGAAGCGGCGGTCAGGGCGACCGGCTACGTTGCGCGCGTCGCTACCGGCGCGGCGCATGCGACGGACGAGGAAGCGCAGCGCCGCGAGCGCGAGATGCGGAGCCTTCGCCTCGCGCTCACCGTGGCCGCGGCGCTCACGTTGCCTGTCGTCATTCTCGAGATGGGCGCCCACCTGATTCCACGCATGCACGATTGGATCTTACAGACGATCGGCGAGCGCCAGAGCTGGTATCTGCAGTTCGCGCTCGCCACCGTCGTTTTGTTCGGTCCCGGCCTGCGCTTTTTCCGCAAAGGCGTTCCCGCCCTGTTCCGCCGCGCTCCGGACATGAACTCGCTCGTCGCGCTCGGCACGAGCGCCGCCTGGGCTTACTCGGTGGTCGCGACCTTCGCGCCCGAAGCTCTCCCGCCAGGCACGCAGAATGTGTACTACGAGGCGGCCACGGTGATCATCACTCTTATTCTGCTCGGCCGCTACCTGGAGGCGCGGGCGAAGGGCCGCACCTCGCAAGCGATCAAGCGGCTCGTGGGCCTGCAGGCGAAGACGGCGCGCGTGCAACGCGGCGGCGAAACGCTCGACATCCCGCTCCAGGAAGTACGCGAAGGCGACATCGTGGTCGTCCGGCCCGGCGAGAAAGTAGCGGTGGACGGTGCGGTCGTGGAAGGCTCGTCCTACGTCGACGAGAGCATGATCACGGGCGAGCCGGTGCCGGTATCGAAGATTGTGGGCGCGGAGGTCGTCGGCGGCACCATCAACAAGAATGGTAGCTTTTCGTTCAAAGCGACCAAGGTCGGGGCAGACACCGTGCTCGCCCAGATCATCCGCATGGTCGAGGCGGCGCAGGGCTCCAAGCTGCCGATCCAGGCGCTGGTAGACAAGGTCACGGCGTGGTTCGTGCCGGCTGTCATGGCGGCTGCCGCTCTTACCTTCGCGATCTGGTTGTTCTTCGGGCAGCCGGCGCTGACTTTTGCGCTGGTCAACGCCGTGGCGGTGCTCATCATCGCGTGTCCCTGCGCGATGGGGCTCGCCACACCGACCTCGATCATGGTGGGCACCGGCCGCGCCGCCGAGATGGGAGTGCTGTTCCGCAAGGGCGAGGCGCTGCAGTCCCTGCGCGACGTGAGTATCGTCGCGCTCGACAAAACGGGCACGCTCACCCGCGGAAGGCCCGAGCTCACCGACTTCATCACAGCCTCGGATTTCACATCGGACGAGGTTTTGAGTCTCGTCGCCGCCGTCGAAATGCGCTCTGAACACCCGATCGCCGAGGCCATTGTCGCCGGGGCGAAGCGCCGTGGCCTCGAGCTCTCGGACATCGAAGGCTTCGAGGCCACAGCCGGTTTCGGGGTCTCCGGCCGCTCCTCCGGCCGCAAAGTCGAGGTCGGCGCCGACCGCTACATGAAGCGGCTCGGCTATGACCTGTCGCCTCTCGTGGCGGCGGCCGGGCGGCTCGCCGCCGAGGGCAAGAGCCCGCTTTATGCCGCGATCGATGGCAGGATCGCGGCAGCCATCGCTGTCGCGGACCCGATCAAGCCAACGACGCCCGCAGCGATCGAGGCGCTGCACGCGCTTGGCCTCGAGGTTGCGATGATCACGGGTGACAACGCAGCGACTGCGGCGGCGATCGCGAAGCAGCTCGGCATCGACCACGTCGTGGCCGAGGTCCTGCCCGACGGCAAGGTCGAGAAAGTCAAGCGCCTGCGAGCGGGAGGACGCAAAGTCGCATTCGTCGGCGATGGCATCAACGACGCTCCCGCGCTCGCCGAGGCCGATGTCGGCGTCGCCATCGGAACGGGCACCGACATCGCGATCGAGAGCGCGGACGTGGTGCTGATGTCGGGCGACCTGCGAGGCGTGGTGAACGCGATCGCGCTCTCGAAGGAGACCATCCGTAACATCAAGCAGAACCTGTTCTGGGCTTTCGCCTACAACGTGGTCCTGATCCCCGTCGCGGCGGGCGCGCTCTACCCCGTCAACGGCATGCTCCTCTCGCCGATTTTCGCTGCCGCCGCGATGGCGCTTTCCAGCGTGTTCGTGCTCGGCAACGCGCTCAGGCTCAGACGCTTCCGCGCGGGACTCGCCGTGGACACGCAGCCTGCCGCGCCCACACCCCTGGACCGCCGGCCGCGTCGAGCCGGCGCCGGTGCGGCTTGATCCGGATTGGCGACGCGGCCGCGGCAGCCGCGGTTGTCTTCGACCGCTATCGCGACGTCCAGCCCGACTGGCTGCCTCCAACGACGGGTTCGCGCTGGCTGCTGCCGAATCGCTCGAAAGCCTGCCGCCATCGCCTGCGCTGTGTTTTGCACGATACCTTGCGCGGTGCGAAGTCGCGCGTGTGGGCCACCACGCCCTATTTCGTTCCCGATAGCTTGACGCAGCGCCTGCTGTGCGAGGCCGCGCTGCACGGGGCGGATGTCCGGCTGCTGGTGCCCGGCAAGAGCGACGTGCCGCTCGCGCAATGGGCCGCGCGTGCCGCCTATTCGCGGCTCCTGTCGTGCGGCGTGCGGAT
>JANNKG010000443.1:0-7678 GCA_031396185.1 Burkholderiales bacterium
CACCGCCGCGCCGCTGCCCCAGATGATGGCCTGCTTCTGCTGGCGCGGGGGCAGCGATCGGGCGGCGAGGGCGATCACCACCGCGTTGTCGCCAGACAAGACGATGTTGATGCCGATGATCGTCATCAACCCAGTCCAGAACGCCGCCGTCATGATCTCAGCCACGATGCTCCCTCCTCCCGGAATTGTTGCTCGTCCCCTGTGAGGGGGCGCTCCACTATAATTGCGGACACACACACCGTCCAGCCGAAAATGTTTCGTTTCGCAGTGCGCCTCGCGATTTGCGCTTTCACCGCGCTCGGTGCGGTCGCCGGCGCAGCTGCGCCCGTGGCCGGAAGCGACGCGGCTCTGGCGGAGCTCGTTGCCGCCCGCGAAGCCGCCCAGCGCGGCCAGTTGCGGGCTCTCGAGGCTTGGGGCCAGCGCCATCCCCGGCACCCGCTCGAAGCCTATCCCGCGTTCTGGATGCTTTCCGGCCAGCTGCAGCGCGCCGATCCCGCGGAGGTGCGCGCCTTCCTCAAGCGCTACCCCGACACGCCGCTTGCCGAGACGCTACGGCGCGAGTGGCTGAAGAGCCTCGCGGCGAGCGGTTCGTGGGAAGTGTTTCGCGGCGAGCTGCCCAATCTCGTCGCCGACGACATGGAGATCGCCTGCCACTCGCTGCATGAGCGCCTCGGGCGCGGCGATGCGGATGCGAGCGCCGAGGCGCTGGCGCTATTCCGCTCGGGGCGGGAAGCGCCGGCCCCCTGCGACCCGGTATTCGCAGCGCTGGCCGACGCGAAGCGCCTCACGACGGAGGAAATCTGGGACCGCGTGCGCCGCCTCCTTGCGGGCAACCAGGTCCGCGAAGCGAAGCGCGTGAACACCCTCCTGCCCCACGGCCACGCTTTCGACGACAAGTCGCTCGACCGCGCCGCAGCCGATCCTTCCCATTACCTTGCGCGCGACAAGAACTCCCTCGTGGCGCGCTCCCGCAAGGAGCTCACGCTTTTCGCCCTCGGCCGCCTGTCGCGCTCCAAGCCCGAGGAGGCCGCCGATCGTTTGGTGCTCCTCGCCCCTCGGCTGGGGAGCAATGCTTCCGAATACGCCTGGGGACAGCTCGCGTGGCAGGCGGCCACCGCCCACCATCCTCGCGCGCTCAGCTTCTACGCGATGGCCAGGGACGCACAGCTCTCCGATATCCAGGTGGCGTGGAAGGCGCGCGCCGCCCTTCGATCGGGCGATTGGAAGGTGGTCCTCGCCGCGATCCAGGCACTGTCGCCGGAGGAAGCGCGCGATCCCACCTGGCGCTACTGGCGCGCGAGGGCACTGCGCCAGCTGGGCGAAACCGAGGCCTCAACGGCACTGCTGAAAGGCCTGGCGGGCGAAACCCACTTCTACGGGCTGCTCGCCGCCGAGGAGGTGAACGCCTCGGTGCCCCCCAGCTGGAACGGCGCGCGACCAGCGGCCGCCGAACTGGAGCGCATGCGCTCCGTTCCCGGGATCCAGCGCGCGCTGGCCCTCTACCGCGTAAACCTCGACAACGAGGCGTTGCGCGAATGGATCTGGGCGTTACGCGGCCGCGACGACCGCGACCTCCTCGCTGCCGCCGAGGTGGCGCGGCTCGCCAACGAGCCCGACCGCGCGATCAATACGGCCGACCGCACCGTCCACCTGCACGACTTCACGCAGCGCTATCCGATCCCGCATCGGGAGGCCCTGGCGGCCTCCGCGAAGCACTGGGCGCTCGACGAAGCGATCGTCTTCTCGATCATCCGGCAGGAAAGCCGCTTCATGCCCGAGGCGCGCTCGCGCGTCGGCGCCACCGGCCTCATGCAACTCATGCCGGCGACCGCGAGCTGGGTGGCCAAGCAGATACCGGTGCAGCCGTACAGTCCCGACATGCTGGTCCAGCCGGAAGTGAACATCCACATGGGAGCGTATTACTTCCGGCGGGTTCTCGACGAGCTGGGCCACCCGATCCTCGCGACCGCGGCCTACAACGCCGGCCCGGGGCGTGCGCGACGCTGGCGCGACGCGCGTGCGCTGGAGGGCGCGATCTATGCGGAGACGATCCCCTTCAACGAGACACGCGACTACGTAAAGAAGGTCTTCGCCAACGCGTGGTACTACCGTCACCGGCTGAACGGCCAGGCGGCGAGCATGAAGCAACTGCTGGGCATGGTGCCGGGACGCGGCGCCGAGCCGGCAGCGACCTCCATCGCTTCCAACATTCCCTGATGGCTCCATGAACATCACGAGTGTCTGCATTGTCGGCGCCAGCGGCTTCGTGGGGCGCGCGATCGCCGAGCAGCTCTCTGCTCGCGGCCTCCGCGTGCGGGCCATCACCCGCAGCCGGCCGCGCGCGATGCCCCTCGCGGTGCTGCCGACCGTGGAGGTGGTCGTGGCCGACCCGCACAACGCCGGCGCGCTCGCGCGCTGCTTCGAGAACATGGACGCGGTAATCAACCTGGTCGGGATCCTCCACGAGCACCGCGGCCAGAGCTTCAACGCGGCCCACGCGGAGCTGCCGCGCAAGGTGGTCGAGGCGTGCCAGTCGGCGGGCGTGCGGCACCTGCTGCACATGAGCGCGCTGGGCGCCTCGTCAGGCGCCCCGAGCGAGTACCTGCGTTCCAAGGCCGAGGGCGAGGAGCAGGTGCGGCGCACCGCGGGAATCCTTCCCGTCACCATTTTTCGCCCCTCGGTCATCTTCGGCGCCGACGACCGCTTCCTCAACACGTTTGCCACCCTGGTGCGCTGGTTCCCCGTGATTCCACTGGGCGGCGCTCGAGCGCGGCTGCAGCCGATATGGGTCGAGGACGTGGCGCGCTGCTTCGGCCTCGCCCTCGGCAACCCCGCCACCTTTGGCCAGGTATACGAGCTGTGCGGGCCGCGCGCCTTCACCCTCGAGGAACTGGTGCGGTTCGTGGCCGCCACGCTGGGCAAGCGGCGCGCCGTGCTGGCCCTGCCCGGTCCGCTCGCCAGCCTGCAGGCCTTCTGCCTCGAGCACCTCCCGGGCAAGCTGATGACGCGCGACAACCTGCGCTCCCTGGGGGTCGACGGCGTCGCCACGCAACCGTTTCCCGAAGTGTTCGGGTTCCAGCCCTCGCCGCTGGAGGCCGTGGTGCCCGAGTACCTGGCGGGCTCCGGCGCGCGCGCCCGCTACGACCGGTATCGCTACAACGCAGGAAGGTGACCATGGCCGGCCTCACGCTCGTCATCGGCAACAAGAACTACTCGTCGTGGTCGATGCGCCCCTGGGTTCTCATGAAGCAGCTCGGCATCGCGTTCGACGAGGTCAAGCTGCGCTTCCATTCCCCGGAGTGGGATGCGCAGATCCAACGCTGGTCGCCGTCCGGGCTGGTGCCCGTCTTGTGGCGCGGCGAGCAACGGGTGTGGGACTCGCTCGCCATCGCCGAATGCCTCCACGAGTGGTTTCCCGAGCGCGGCATCTGGCCCGCCGACCCGGTTGCGCGCGCGCTGGCACGCTCGATTGCGGCGGAGATGCACTCCGGCTTCCGCGACCTGCGCGTCAACATGCCGATGAACATTCGTGCCTGCCATCCGGGCAAGGGGCTCAAGCCCGAGGTGCAGGTGAACATCGATCGCATCGAGGCGCTCTGGTCGGAGGCGCGGGAGCGTTTCGGCCATGGCGGGCCGTTCCTTTTCGGCGCGTTCTGCGCCGCCGATGCGATGTTCGCCCCGGTGGTGATGCGCTTTACCACCTATGGCGTGAAGCTCTCCCCGGTAGCGGGGGAGTATTGCGAGGCGATGCGGCAGGCCCCGGGCGTGCGCGCCTGGGTCGATGAAGCTCTCCAGGAAAGGGAGATCGTCGCCGAGGACGAGCCGTATGCAGCCGCTGCCCCGAATTAGCAGCGGCGCCGGGATCGATTGAAGACGTTCCTGGTGGGCGGCTCGGTGCGCGACGAGCTGCTGGGCCTGCCGGTAACCGATCGCGACTACGTGGTCGTCGGCGCCGATCCGGACGAGATGCTGCGCCAGGGATTCAAGCCCGTCGGCGCCGACTTTCCGGTGTTCCTCCACCCGGTCACCCACGAGGAATACGCGCTCGCGCGCACCGAGCGCAAGACCGGCCCGGGCTACAAGGGGTTCAGCTTTCACGCCGCGCCGAGCGTGACACTCGAAGAGGATCTGCGGCGCCGCGACCTCACCATCAACGCCATGGCGCGCGGCGACGAGGGCGGTCTCGTCGATCCCCACGGCGGCGCGGCCGACCTGAAGGCCGGCATCCTGCGCCACGTGAGCGACGCGTTCGCCGAGGACCCGGTGAGGATTTTGCGCGTGGCACGATTCGCGGCGCGCTTCGGCTTCGCGGTCGCTCCCGAGACACTCGCCCTGATGGTCGCGATGGTGGGCCGCGGAGAAGCCGACGCGCTGGTCCCCGAGCGCGTCTGGCAGGAGATCGCGCGCGGCCTGATGGAGAAGAGCCCGTCGCGCATGATCGCGGTTCTGCGCGAATGCGGCGCGCTGGCGCGCATCCTTCCCGAGCTCGATGAGGGATTTTCGGATCCCCGTGTTCCCGAGCAGCTCGCGGGACGCCTCGAACGCGCCGCGGCGAAGGGCTACGCCCTGCCGGTGCGCTATGCACTGCTGGTGCTCGACCTGGGGGTGGAGCAGAGCCTCGCCCTCGCGCAGCGCGTCAATGCGCCGAGCGATTGCCGCGACCTTGCGCGTCTGGCGATCCTCGAGTCGGCGCAGCTCGGCGGCGGTGCCGGGAGCGATGCCGAGGCGGTGCTCGGGGTGCTCGAGCGCTCGGACGCGTTGCGTCGTCCCGAACGGCTTGACCGGCTGCTGGAAGTCGCCGCGTGCGCCGCTTCCGACCGCGGCGAAGCAAGCCGCGCCGCAGGTGGCAAGCTGCGCCAGGCCCTGGACGCAGCACGGAGGATCGACGCTGCGGGAATCGCCCGGGAGAATCCCGACGACGTGCCCGGCGCGATTCGCCGGGCCCGGCTGGTGGCCATCGCGGCGCTGCAGGCTCCCACGGGACACTAGGGGCGCGAAAAAAATGCCCCCGGATTACGCCGGAGGCACATTACAGGGTCAAGCTTCAGGCCCGGTGTGCCGGGCCGAGATGCGTTAGCGCTTCTTCGAGCGGGCCTTGCTGCCGGCCGACTTGACCGTTGCCACGTTCTGCTCGACCGACTTCTCGACGGTGTCATAAATCTGCTTGTTGATCGACGCCATGTTGTTGTAGGCGCTCTGTGCGGCGGCCATCGCGGTCTTCACGTTGTCGACCATCGACTCCGAACCGGTCGGCGCGTACTTGAACGCCTCTTCAAGCGCGGTAACGGCGACGCGATTGAAGTCGGAAGCCTGCTTCTCGAGGACGCGCTTGACTTCGTTGTTGGTCTCGGCGGCGGACTCGAAGGCGGTACGCGAGTAGGCGTAGGCGCGCTTGACGACGGGCTCGATCGCGGCGGAGTTCAGGGCGATGACTTCGTGCACGTCCTTGGCACCGGCGAGCGCCTGGGCGTGCGCGGTGGCCTGCTCGACGTTGTCGCGAGCGGCGCCGAGGCTGAGCTGCGCGAACTTCTCCATGTTGGCGAGGGAAAGCTGCGCGAAATGCGCGAGCTGGTTGAACGCGGCCTCGTTGGCGGCGGTGAACTGGTCGATTTTGAACATGGTGTGTGTCCTCAGGGATGTTAGGGTTCTGGCAGCTACTTATGCTGCACTGCACAAAGGCCATTTTAGGCCATCCACGCCCTGAGTCAAGAACTTTTTGTTGCACCGCAGCATACAAGCGAAATCAAGCACTTGGCGTGCGAAGGGCCCGCCTGGCGGGCCCTTCGCAGCAGCGGCTGTCCGGCAAAATCGGCCGCCGGCGCCGCGCCTAGAACTTGAGGCCCTTTTCCTTGAAGTAGCGGATCGCGCCCGGATGGAACGGGATCGGAGAAGCGCCGGTCGTCTGGTTCTGCAGGTCCAGGAACGAGGCGTCCTTGTGGACCTTCACCAGCTCCTCCTTCTTCTCGAACATCGTCTTGGTGATGTTGTAGACCAGCTGCTCGTCGGCCTTCTCCGGTACCACCAGCAGGTTCCACACGTCCATGTTGGTGGTGTCCGTGGCCTGCCCCGGGTACGCATTGGCGAGGATCCGGTTCTTCACGTAGATCGGCCCGATCTTCTTGCGCATGTTCTCCACGCCGTCGCCGTGGTCGATCAGCTTGATCTTCTTGCCGGGGGTGGCCGCAAGGTCGGTGATCGAGGGAGTCGGCACGCCACCCACCCAGAAGAAGGCGTCGATCTTGCCGTCCTTCAGCGCGTTCACGCTCTCGGCCACCGACAGGCGCTCGCGGGTCATGTCCTTGTTGGGGTCGAGCCCATGGGCCTCGATCAAACGCAGCGAAGTGATTTCGGTACCGCTCGCCGGCGCCCCGGTGGAGACGCGCTTGCCCTTGAGGTCCGCGAACCGGTTGATGCCGGTGCTTTCCACAGTCACCACGTGCATGCGATTCGGGTAGAACACCGCGAGGGTGCGCAAGGCCACCTTCTTGCCGGTGAACTTGTCGAGCCCGCTGTAGGCGTCCCATGCGGCATCGGCCATGGTGAAGCCGAGCTCGGACTTGCCGCCGTCGATCAGCTGCAGGTTGGCGATCGAGCCCGCGGTGACCTCCGCGGTGGCGTCCAGCCCGGGAACGTGCTTCGAAAGCAGCGCCGCGAGGCCCCCGCCGAGCGGGTAATACACACCGCCGGTGCCGCCCGTACCGATGGAAATGCGGGTCTTGTTCTGCTGCGCGCCGGCCGTCGCAAGGCCGAACGCGGCGATCACGGCGGCAAGCGCCGCCATCATTCGTTTCATGGGGATCTCCTCGTGGTTTTTGTGGCTTCCCCGAAAGAATACCCGATCGCGCAGCGCGCGGCGCCGGCAGCCAAACCCGCGCAACCAGTAGAATCGTGTCGTTCTCGCCCGCTGCGACCCCCAGAAGCGAATCCCGAAGGAAGAAATGACATGGCACAAGTGATCGGCGTTCCCACGGAGGTCTTTCCGGGCGAGAAGCGCGTCGCGACGGTTCCCGAGGCGGTATTGAAGCTCACGAAGCTGGGCTTCGAGATCATCGTTCAATCGGGGGCGGGCGAGGCGGCGAGCATCAGCGACGAGGCTTATGGGGCGGCCGGCGCCAAGGTGGTCCCCGATGCCGCGGCGGTGTGGGCCGGCGCCGACATCATCTTCAAGGTTCGCGCTCCCGGCCGCGAGGAAATCCAGGCGATGCGCGAGGGCCAGATCCTGGTGAGCTTCATCTGGCCCGCACAGAACCCGGAGCTGCTGCAACAACTCGCCGCGAAGAAGGCGACGGTTCTCGCGATGGATAGCGTGCCGCGCATCTCGCGGGCCCAGAAGCTCGACGCGCTCTCGTCGATGGCCAACATCGCCGGCTATCGCGCGGTGATCGAGGCAGCGCATCACTTCGGCCGCTTCTTCACCGGCCAGATCACGGCGGCCGGCAAGGTGCCTCCCGCGAAGGTGTTCGTGATCGGCGCGGGCGTGGCGGGCCTCGCGGCGATCGGCGCCGCAGTGGGGCTGGGCGCTATCGTGCGCGCCAACGACACGCGCCCCGAGGTCGCGGACCAGATCCGCTCGCTGGGCGGCGAGTACGTGCCGGTCGAGTACGTCGAGGAAGGCACCGGCGTCGGCGGCTACGCCAAGGTGGTGAGCGAGGGCTTCCAGAAGGCGCAAGCCCAGACC
>JANNKG010000052.1:0-7933 GCA_031396185.1 Burkholderiales bacterium
TCTCATCGCGGTGGGCCAGGGCCACGCCGAGCGAGATGCCGAGCTGGGTCGCGGTGCCGAGCGAGCGGCCGGGATGGCGGTAGGGCTTGTCGAAGTCCCAGAGCTTGCGGGTCCACTCTTCGAGAGTGCCGGCGGTGAGGACCCAGTCCTCGCCCTTGATCGCGCTCCAGACTTCGCTCGCCAAGCGCCCCAACATGATCGGGCTCGCGTCCCAGTCCTCCTTCGCCTGCTCGGCCCACTTCGCGCGGCGCGCCTTCGTCGTGGCGGCGACCGCGGCAGTGCGCGCCTTGACCTTCGCGCGCAGCTTCGCGTCCTTGGCGAGTCGGTCCTTCAGGAGCGCGGTGAGCATCGGTATGGCCAGCGTGGTATCGGCCATCACCCGCAGGTCGGCGTGGTTCATGCGCTGGTAGTCGAGTGCCCAGCTCGACAACTCGAGGTCCCCAAAACCAATCTCGATCCACTTGGCGCCCACAGGGACCACCGAGGTCAGCTCGCGCGTGGTGCTCACCAGCTCGGTCGTGGGCTTCTCCCAGTCACGGGCGTCGAGGCAGATGATGAGGTCGGCCTCTCGAAACGCGTCCTTCGACATGCTGGTATTGAGCGGATGGCGGCTGGGAAAGGACAGCCGGCTATTGATGTCGTAGACCGGGATGCCGCCCGCCTCGGCCAGCTCGACCAGGCTGTCGAAGGCCTCGTGGTCGCGCCCCGTGTATTCGGTGATGATCACCGGGTGGTCGGCCGCGGCGATCATGTCGGCGGCGTGCGCCAGCGCCGCAGGATCGGGGCCCAGCCTCGAGGGCACCTTGACCGCGCCGGGCGGCGGCAGCTTCACTTCGTGATCGAGCTTCTGCTCCTGCAGCCACGCGTCGTAGACCGTGTACACCGGCCCCTGGGGCTGGGTCATCATGACGCCGTAGGCACGCGCGAACGCGTCGGGAACTCCGTCGATGGTGTGCGGCTGGTAATCCCACTTCGTGTATTCGCGAATCGCCGAGCCCTGGCTCTGCGCGGTGTGGATCCAGTCGATGCGCGGCCGCCGCTTGGTTTCGTCCATGGGCCCGGTGGCGCCCATGATGAAGACCGGGGCGCGGTCGATGTAGGCGTAGTAGATCGCCATGTTCGCGTGCAGCAGTCCCACCAGGTTATGCAGGATCGCGACCATCGGCTTGCCGGTGGCCTTGGCGTAGCCGTGCGCGATCTGCACCGCCGTCTCCTCGTGCTGGCAGAGCATCATCGTCGGGCGGTCCTGCCCGTAGTTCACGATCGAATCGTGCAGCCCGCGGTAGCTCGCCCCGGGATTGAGCGCGGCGTGGGGCAGGTCGTAGGCGTGCAGCAGGTCGACGATCAGGTCGGAGGCCCAGCGATCCTTGGTGGGGCTCACGGCGTACTTCGACGTATGGGTTGCGGGCTTGACCTTCAGCTTGGCGTGCTTCTTCTGCATTTTCGGGTGATTCCTCAGGCGGCCCGGAGTGCCACGCACTTCTCGGGATCGAGCTGGATGAAGATGGGATCCCCCACGCGCGAGCGCATCGACGAGTGCTGGCGCGAGAAGAGCGTGCGCTCCCCGAGCTTCACCTGCAGGTCGACGACTTCGCCCAGGAATACCTTCTGGTCGACCACCCCTTCCCGCACGTTCATCGTGTCGGCGTGGGGCTTCGCCTCGGTCAGTTCGACATCTTCGGGACGAACCGAGATGAGCACCTTGTCGTCGGGGCGGAAGCTCTCGGTGGCTAGCACGGTCAAATCCCCGATCGCGGTGCGCACGCGGTAGCGGTGCTCGGCGCCATCGGGGCCGTCGCGGCCGAGGATCGAGCCGTCGAGAAAGTTGGTGCTGCCGACGAAGTCGGCGACGAAGGCGTTCGCCGGCCGGTCGTAGATCACCCGGGGCGAGCCGATCTGCTGGATGCGGCCCTCGTTCATCACCGCGATCTCGTGGGAGAGCGCCAGCGCCTCGCTCTGGTCGTGGGTCACGTAGACGGTGGTGATCTTCAGTTCGCGCTGCAGGCGCTTCAGCTCGAAACGCAAATGGTGGCGCAGCTTGGCGTCGAGGTTCGAGAGCGGCTCGTCGAGCAGCAGCAGCGCGGGCTCCATGACCAGCGCGCGCGCAAGCGCCAGGCGTTGCTGCTGGCCGCCCGAGAGCTTGGTCGCCTCGCGGTCGGCGAGATGCTCGAGTTGCACGGCGCCCAGCACGCGCATCACCTTGTCGCGGATCTCCTGGCGGGAGTATTTCTTGTCGCCCACTTCCAGCGGAAAGGCCGCGTTCTGGAACACGTTCATGTGCGGCCAGATCGCGTAGGACTGGAACACCATCCCGAAGCCGCGGCGATTGGGCGCGATGAAGACGCCCTTGGACGAGGAGTACACGACCCGGTTGTTGACGGCGATCTCGCCCAGGCGCGGCCTTTCCAGGCCGGCGATCGAGCGCAGTGTCGTGGTCTTGCCGCAGCCGCTGGGCCCGAGCAGCGTGAACAGCTGCCCTTCGGGCACCTCGAACGTCACGTCCTGGGCGGCCTTCACGATCTCGCCCTTCTCGTTCGGGTATTCCGTGAACAGTCCTTCAACCCTCAGCATGGTGATCCCTCATTGGCAGACCTCATTCCTTGACGCCGAATCTCTTGCCGACCAGCTGCGCGATCATCACCAGGACGAAGAGCGCGATGATAAAGAGCACGCCGAGCGCGGAGAGCTCGACGTACTGCCCGTTCTCCCACAGCTCCCAGATCACGATCGACACCACTTCGGTGCCTGGGCTGTAGAGCAGGATCGAGCTGGAGAGCTCGCGGATGGAAACGATCATCACGTAGATCCAGCCGGCGAGGAGGCCCGGCTTGAGCAGCGGCAGGATGATTCGCCGGAAAGTCGTGCCCCACGAGGCGCCGCTCATCTGGGCGCTCTCCTCGAGCTACTTGTGGATCTGCAGCATCTAGGTGGTGTTGTAGCGCAGCCCGTACGGCATGAACCGAGTCACGTACGAGATGAACATGATCCAGATGGTCCCGTACACCCCGATGTCGAAGTTGAGGTAGAAGATCATGATCGCGAGGCCCAGCACCAGGCCCGGGTACACCATCGGCAGCGAGGCGATGTTGTCGAGCAGCCACCGGCCCGGCAGCTTGGTCTTTACCACGATCCAGCAGATGACCGAAGTCACGAGCATGATGAGCGTGGCGCTTCCCAGTGCGAGCATCAGACTGTTCCACACCGAGCGCGTGAGGTTCGGATAGGTGAGGATGAACCGGTACGGATCCAGAGTCAGGTTCTGCAGCGCCTGCCACGAGGGCACCGAGTAGAACTTCTGGAACGACGACCACAGCAGCACCGCGAACGGCATCACCACGATCAGCAGGAAGTAGACGATGAAGATCCCGGCCGCGACCCAGCGCCACGGGCCGAGGTCGATCTGGCGGGGGCGGAAGCCCTTGCCGGTCATCGTCGAGTATTTGGATCCGGTGTTGGACAACCGCGACTGGAAGTACACGCCCGCGGTGGTGATGAGCAGCAGAATCACCGCGTAGGCCGAAGCCAGCCCGATCTGGCTGGGATACTTGTGCACCGCCTGGTAGATCGACGAGGTGAACACCTGGATGCCCACCGGCAGCCCGAGCAGCGCCGGCACCTCGAACGATTCAATCGCGCGCACGAAGAGGATCAGGATGGTCGCGAAGATCGCCGGCCAGGTGAGCCGCAGCGTCACGCGCCATGCCACCTGGAAGATATTCGCCCCGCTCATCATCGCGCTTTCCTCGAGCGCTGGGTCCATGGAGCGGAATGCGGCGGACATGAGCAGGAACGCCATCGGCGAGTAGTGCAACCCGTCGACCCAGATCATGCCGCCCATCGAGTAGATGTCGAACAGCGGCTCGTTCACGCCGAACCAGGTCTTCAGCACCAGGTTGACGATGCCGATCTTCGGGCTCGCGAGCAGGATCCACGCGACCGTGAAGAGGATGCCGGGGATGATGAGCGGGATCAGCGCGAGGGCGAAGAACAGCTTCTTGAACGGCGTATTGGTGCGCTCATTCATCCACGCGAGCGCCGTGCCGAGAAGGAACGCGAAGATCGCCGTGCCAGTGGCGAACTTGACCGAATTCCAGAAAAGCCGAACGGTATCGCCGCTGCCGTAAGCCTCCTTGTAGTTGCCGAGTGTGAAGACGGCTGCCTTGGTCGCCGTTTGCGGGGTGAAGAAGCTCTGCCACAGCAGGAAGCCCAACGGGATCAGCGCGAGGTAGACGGTGACGGCGACGCATAGGCCGATCACCACCCAGCTCCACTCGAAGCGGCGCTCCTCGGGCCGGGAAACACCCGTCACGGGCGTTCCTTTATGTAGAACGTCGGTCTGCATAGGAATACGTAGAATTTATCATATTGGATCCCCGCCTTCGCGGGGATTGCTCCTAGCGTCGCAGCTTCGCGTGGTGATAGTCCCAGACCTTGCGCAGCAGGTGCGGCCGGCGCAGGTTCGCGCCAATGGTTTCGACCTCGGCGGCGGCGAGCACATAGGGCGTGCCGATGGCGCGCGCAAGGTACTGCCGGCGCGCGGTCTCCTCGAGGTAGATGGCCAGCACGAAGGCTTCGACGATGTCGCCACCCACCGTCACCGCCCCGTGGGAACGCATCATGATGACGCGGTGCGGGCCCAGCGCCTCGGCCAGCTCCTCGGCGAGCGGGCGCTGGTTGATCGAGGCGGTCTTGGCAAAGGTCTGGACCGGTCCCATCACCGCGGCCTGCATCGTGACCGGCTGCACCGCCGCGCCCGTGGAGCTGAAGAGCGTGGACCATAGCGGGTGTGTGTGGGCGACTGCGTTGACCTCCGGTCGGCGACGATAGATCGCGCTATGCAAATGGAATTCCATCGGCGGCACGACCTCGTGGCCCACGGGGTTGCCGTCGAGGTCGATCTCGATCACGTCGGCCGCGCCGAGATTGCTGCGCACCGATTTGCCGGAATTGATGAGCAGATGGTCGGTGCCCGGCAGCCGGCAGCTCATGTGCCCGTTGAAGTCGATCACCTCGGCCCGCTCCATCATCGAGAGCGCATCGGCGAGCTGCTGGCGAAGCTCGGCGCTCATGGATGGCGATGTCCGGTGGGGTGGTGATGGTGCCCCGCGCCGTGGTCGTGGTCGTGCCCGTGGCCCGGCTGGGCGCGCGACTTCGGCCCGCGCGGATCCTCGCTGAACACCAGCGACTTGATGGTCACCGGAACGGTGTGGGAGGGCATCCGCACGCGGCCCAGGTCCACGTAGTCGAAGTCCCAAAGCGACACGCCGTCGATCACCAGGACCTCGGAAGAAAGCTGCCACTCCTCCTTGAGGAGCGCGCCGAGAGAGTGCGCGATGTCGCCGTCCAGCACCAGGAAGACCGGCCGCGAATTCAGGAGCGTCATCGGCAGCGCCTCGACGATCCCGCGACCGAGGGCGGCGATGCGCTCGTAGGAAGGCACTCCCTGCCACCGGAACGCGAGGGCCACCTCGCCTGCCCCCTCGACCAGGTCGAAGGCTTCGAAGTGGTGGCGGATCGCCTGCGTGATTCGCATCGAGTCGATGCTTTCGCCCAGGACCACATCAGGCTGCAGCACCTGCAGGTTCTTGCGCGGCAGGAGCGACCCGGGGCTCGAGATGTAGACGGTGTTGCCTGAGAGCTGGACGCTGTACTCGGAGGCGCCGAGGGCGGTGGCGCGAATGCATTCCCCCGCGGGCAGGAGGGCATGGGGGAGCTTGCCCGCGTCAAGGCGACAGCGCACCGCGAGCCCAAGCCGGCGCCCGAGGTCCCCGAAATCGCGCTCCTCGCGTCCATAGACGTACTCGGCAACGCCGCCGGAGAACATGACACCTGCGATCCCCTCCACCGGCTCGAGCGGCTCGGTCAACCAGAGCGCCTCGACTTCGGGCGGAGCGGGGCTCTGCGTCAGTGCCGCCACGAGGGCATCGGCCATCCACTCGGTAATGCGCTCGATTTCGGCCTGGCTCGCGGCATCGCCCAGCTTCCAGTCGATACCCGCGTTTTTCGCGAGCTGAGCGCCGGCGGGGTCGAGGCGAGTGACAGCGCCGTCATCCCCGATCACCGCCAGCCTGCCACCAATATGGATCGCCGCCGTATGCACCACGCGGCCCCTCTCGACGAGTGCAAGCTTGGTGGTGCCGCCGCCGATGTCGACGTTGAGCACCGGTGCGTGCAGCTCATTGGAGGCGGCCGCCGCGCCGGACCCATAGGCCGCCAGCAGGGACTCCATGTGGTGCCCGGCAGTCGCGCAGACGAACTCGCCCCCCATCTCCGCGATCACCTCGGAGATCGCCCTGGCGTTGTCGCGCCGCAGCGCTTCGCCCGTGAGGATCACAGCGCCGGTGTCGATGTTGTCGGGGTGGATGCCGGCAGCTGCGTAGGCGGCGTCGATGATCTCCCCAACCCCCTTCTCGTCGATGCGCTCCTCGCTCTGGTACGGTGTCAGCGCGACCGGTGACTGGTAGAGCGTTTCGCGCTTCACCACGAAGTAACGGCTCGACAGGTCCTCGGACATTCGCTGCATGTGCACGCGCGAGAAGATCACCTGCGTGCCCGACGAGCCGATGTCGATGCCGACGGACACCAGCTCGATATGGTCCTGCAGCCAGAGCGAGTCGTTCTCGGGCGACCACTCGCCCATGTCGTCGTGATCGTGGTCATGGTCGAACTCGCCTTCGGCATGACTGTGCACACCCCCCTCGCCCATCAGATGGTCCTGCAGGGTGTGGCCGCGCTCCTTGCCGGTGTCCATCAGATGACGAAGCTTTCCAGCGTCTCGGGCGCGAACAGCTCCGCGGGTTCGAGGCGGCGCTTCGACAGGCCCTGCTCGTGGTGGTATCGCAGGAAGGTGGCGAGCGTCTCGCGGTTCTTCGCGAATCCGTAGGGCCAGAAGTCGTCGCCCATCAAGGCGCGTGCGTCCTCGACGTGCTTGGTGAGCCACGGCAGCGAGGTCTTTAGCGCCGCGGTAACGTACAGATCCTCGTAGCACTCGCGCTGCGCCTGGACAAAAGCCTTGTAGAGGTTCATCGCCACCCAGGGGTACGCCTCGTAGATCTCGCGGCGAATGGCGACCGTGTGCATGATCGGAAAGATCTTCGTCTTGCGGTAATACGCCTGCTCGACCTCCAGGTAGTTCTCGAAGAGGCGCCGCACCGGCTCCACCCTGCCGGCCTTGTAGGTCGAAGGCATGCGCGCGGTGTAAAGCGCGTCGATGGAGCCTTCGCGCAGCATCGCCGCGAGCGTGTCGCGCTCGCCGATCTGCGCCACCTTGATGCTCGGCGGCAGCTCGATCTTGAGCTTCTCGGGGCGGTTCGGCTCCTCCTCGCCGCCCTGGTAGTAGGTCTGGCCTTCAACCGGCACGCCGTACTCGTCCTGGAGGATGCCGCGGATCCACACCGGGGCGGTCATCTGGTATTCGGGGTTGCCGATGCGCTTGCCGATGAGGTCCTTCGGCTCCTTGATCCCGGACTTCGTGTTCACGTAGATGCACGAGTGGCGGAAGAAGCGCGACGGAAACACCGGAATCGCGATGAAGTTCTTCTGCTCCTTGAAGAGCGACACCGCGTACGACGACAGCGACATCTCCGCCACGTCGAACTCCTGGTGGCGCAGCATCCGGAAGAAGGTCTCCTCCACCGGCATGTTGAGGTAGGTGAGGTCGATGCCGTCGGGCTGGATGCGACCCTCGAGCAAGCCGCGCGTGCGGTCGTAGTTCCAGCAGCCCAATGAGAGTCGAAGTCTGGACATCGCGGTGCCTCAGTAAAAACTGTCGAAGTGGACCTGCGGGAACGGCACGCGCTTCTCGATGAGCATCTGCTGCACCGCCGTGGCCATCAGCGGCGGGCCGGCGAAGTAATACTCGAAGTCCGGCCAGCGGCTGCCCACGAAGCGCCGCACTTCCTCGTGCACGAATCCGGTGGAGCCCTTCCACGGC
>JANNKG010000490.1:0-1916 GCA_031396185.1 Burkholderiales bacterium
CGACGACTACAAGCAGTGGGCGAAGGAGTACCACTCGCGCGGGCGCTCCAGCGGCTCGCAGGATTCGCCCGCGGTCAGCCGCAAGGACGAGCGCCGCAACGAAGCGCGGCTGCGCCAGCAAACCGCGAACGCCCGCAAGCCATTCGAGAAGAAGCTCGCGGCGATCGAGAAGGAGCTCGAGCCGCTCAGCGCGGAATCGAAGCTGAACGAGGCATGGCTCGCCGCGCCGGAGGCCTACGATGAAACCAACCGCGACCGCCTCCAGGCGGCCCTCAGGCGTCGCGGGGAGCTGGGCGTGCGCATCGCCCAGCTCGAGCACGATTGGCTCTGGAACCAGGCGGAGATGGAGAAGGCGGTGGCTTCAGGCGTTATGGAGCCCTAAGGGGGCAAATGGACGCCCCGGATTCGACGGTGTGTCAGCAAGCTCGCGTAGTTGCCCTGGCACGCGCTCCCGCCGCACGCGAGCGTCCCATTCGTGAATGTGCGCGCAATGAATCCAATCGCCGGGTAGCCGGCAAGGTATCGTGAACCGGCCGTCACAGTCCCCGTTGCAAGGTCCATGGCGGTGCTCGATGCCTGCGAAGTCATCGTGCTCGCGTTGTCGAATTGCATGGAAATCCGGCCATTCGCAAAACCGGCCGGGACCGGAAAGCCGAGCATCGACGTCGGCGCAGTGAAGGCTGGCCCGAGCGTATTGCGCGATCCGAACACATCGGAGGGGCCGGATTGTGCGTAGTTCGCCTCATCGCGAATGGAAAACGCGGTCGCGGACCAACACAATCGGTTCCCGCTTGGCGGAGGCACGGGGAACGAGATTCCGCCGTCCGGCGAATGGCCTTCCCGATCGAATGCGTAGCCGGACATACCCTCGCAAAGATACGGCGACGGACCAAATGGCACGCTGAACGGCAGTTGGGCGCTGGAGGTGGTGACGTAGAATCGTCTGGTCGGAAGCGTAATGACCCAGTCCGTCCGCGAGGCGGTGCCGCTGTCGAGCACGAACTCGTTTTCGAACAATTCCGCCACCAGAACCGAGGATACGGCGTCGACGCCGCGAGACCACACCATCCGATATGCGACGTTGTCGATCGTAAAGTGGCTGATCGGGCTGACCTGAGGCGAGTCGAAGTCGGTGCCCGGTTCCCCGGGCGCCGAGTACATGGGCGCCGCAGCGAGACTGGCCAGCGCGTCCGCAACGTAGGTGCCGTCGAGGCCGCCATTGACGTTGATCAGCGTGCCCGTTCCGGTGAGGCCGCCGGTGAGAGGCCCGAGCTGACTATTGGTCGTGCCAGCCCGCAGCGCAGCGCAATTTACTGCCAGTCCTGTGTCGCTGATCCTTGCGAATCCGGCGGCGACCTCCGGCAACGTCCCCATCTCGATGACCTCGAAATGACCTTCGCGCGTCCGGTCGAGGCCGGTGCCCGCGAAGTCGTCCCCGCCGTCGTAGCTCGAGCTTGAGAAATCCACGCCCTCGGTAGGAATCGGTGGATCAGTGCACGAAGCATCTCGCGTGATCAGCCGCGCACCTGCCCCGGTGGGGACGATGGCGCCTGTCCACATGTCGCCCCGTGCCAGGTATAGGTTGAACTCGAAGACGAGCCTGGAATTCCTGCCCTCTCGAAACCGCACCTTCACCGCCTTGGCTTGCGTCGTGTTCGCAATGGAGACGTAGGTATTGAACGCGTTCGAATCCGTCGACTGAACGGTGTAATAGGGGTACAGGAGCGCCTGGCCCAGTCCGCCCCCATCGAGATAGACCGCGCCGCAGGGAAGCGCGGCCGCCAATCCCACTGAAGTCGCGAAGTGCCGGACGAAATTTAGCATTTGTTACCCATGGTACGCCCGGGGTTGTGGTCGCGGCGCCTTCACCGCCGCAGGTACCCATTCAGGGAACGGCCCCTCATGGCTCACATTGC
>JANNKG010000502.1:0-23000 GCA_031396185.1 Burkholderiales bacterium
CGCCTCTCCCAGCCCCCGCCCACCCCATGGAAACCAGCCGCTTCGAGCAATACGCCCGGATCGCGGCCGTCGCGCTGCTGGTCTTCGGCTGCGTGCTGGTCCTGCTGCCCTTCATGGGCGCCATCCTGTTCGCGGGCGTGCTCGTGCTGTCCACGTGGCCCGCTTTCGCCTGGCTGCGCGACCGCTGGTCCGGCCGGCGCTCGGCCGCGGCCCTGGTGCTGGTCCTGGTCATGATGGTGGCGATTGCACTGCCGGTGGCCCTGGCCGCGCAAAGTCTCATCGTGCATTCAGCCAGCGTCGTGGAAGCGGCCCGCGCCCTGCTGGTTGGCGGCGGGGCCCTCGAGCTGCCTTCGTTCGTGCGCAACCTGCCGCTGGTGGGGAGCGCACTCAACGACTACTGGCAGCTGCTGCTGGGAAGCCGCGAGGAGCTGGTAGCCCTTGGCAAACGCCTCGCCGACCCCGCCAAGACCATGCTGGTGGCCCTGGGCGGGCTGGTCGGCCAGGGCCTGCTGCAGATCCTCATCGCCCTCTTCGTCGCGTTCTTCTTCTACCGCGACGGCGATCGCGTGAAGCAGCTCCTGGTGGATGGCGTGGTGCGCCTCGCCGGTCCGGAGCATGGAGCGCTGCTCGTCACCACCGCGCAAGGAGCAGTAAGGGGCGTGGTTTATGGGCTGATCGGTACCGCGTTCGCGCAAGCGGCCGTTGCGTTGCTGGGTTTCCTCATTGCAGGCGTTCCGGGCGCCCTCCTGCTGGCCGCCATGACGTTCATCCTGTCGCTGGTGCCGATGGGGCCGGTGCTGATCTGGGGCGGCGCCGCGGTGTGGCTCTACATGCAGGGCCAAACCGGTTGGGCGATCTTCATGGTGGTATACGGCGCAGCGGTAATCAGCTCCGTGGACAACTTCGTCAAGCCCATCCTCATGAGCCGCGCCGGCAATCTTTCGATGCTGCTGGTCGTGCTGGGAGTCTTCGGCGGGGCAATCGCGTTCGGCTTCATCGGCTTGTTCGTCGGGCCCGCGCTGCTTGCGGTCGCGTGGAACCTGGTCAAGGTGTGGCTCGATGTGCCCTCGGAGGAAGTGGCGTGAAGGCGCGGGTGCAGCTGGTCGAAGGCATGACCTTCGTCGCCGAAAGCGGCAGCGGCCACGCCATAGTGGTTGATGCCGCCCCCGATGTAGGTGGCCGGAACCTGGGTGCGCGCCCCATGGAGCTGGTGCTGATGGGCACCGGAGCCTGCAGCGCCATCGACGTGGTCCACATCCTGCGCAAGGCCCGGCAGCCGATCACGGGCTGCGTTGTCGAGCTCGACTCGGAACGCGCGGCGGACGATCCGAAGGTGTTCACGAAGATCCACCTGCATTACGTCGTGAGCGGCAAGGGGCTGGCTGCCGCGCAAGTGGAGCGTGCCGTCAAGCTCTCCAAGGAGAAGTACTGCTCCGCCACCATCATGCTGGCGAAGATGGCCGAGATTACCTTCGACTTCGAGATCCGCGAGGCCTAGCTCAGACCCAGTAGGCGGCGCGCGTCATGACGCGCGAAGCAAGGCGCATCGCTGCCTTCACCGGCAATGGAAGCTCGGCCGCGCCAAGCGCATGACCCATGGAACCGTGGCGCCGCTCGTCGTCGCGCATGCGCTCGATCACCGCGCGGCTGCGGTGATCGTCCGCCGGCAACCGCTCCAGGTGCCCGTCCAGGTGGCGCTCGACCTGCGCCTCGGTTTCCTCCAGGAATCCCATGCTCCAGCGATCGCCTGCCGCGCCCGACACCACGCCCAGCGCGAACGAGCCGGCGTACCACAGCGGATCGAGGAAACTCGGGCGCGCGTCCAGCTGCCTCAGGCGCTCGCGGCACCACGCGAGGTGGTCGCGCTCCTCGGCCGCGGCGAATCGCAGCGCCTCGCGCACGCGCTCGTCGCGCGCAAACAGCGCTTGCCCGCTATAGAGCGCCTGCGCGCAGATCTCGCCCGAATGGTTGACGCGCATCAGCCCGGCCGAGAGTCGCGCGTCGCTGCCCGCGGCATTGCCATCTCCCGGCATCGGGCGCGAGGGCGACGCGACACCCGCCAGCGTGCGCAGGCCTTCGTCGGCAGCGGTGAGCAATTGATCGATGAATCGGGTCATGGAAAAGGAAAAGGGCGCGGCAATCGCCGCGCCCTCTCATGATGCCAGTGAAGCTAGATCAGAACACGTGCAGGAATCCCACCGCGAAGCCCTTCGGGTCCTGGCCGGCCGAGATACCGAGGCGGTTAGAGCCGAAGTTGCAGGACGCCGTCGAGTTGTTCTTCACGTCCACGTAATGCGCGATGAGCGACGTGCGGCGCGAGAAGTTGTACTTGTAGCCGAGGGAGTTGCTGTCGCAATCCGGCTCCTCGGTGACAGCCGTGTTGAGGCGGCCATCCTTCGACTGCATGTACTGGTAGATGAACTGGTTGTTGCCCAACGTGTACACCACGTTGCCCATGGCGGCCTTCTGCTTGCTGCGGCCGGTCTTCTTGAACTCGTGGTAGCCGAGACCGAGCTTCACCGGGCCGATCACGAACGAGCCGCCGCCCGCGTAGCCTTTTTCATCGTAGCCCGCGATGCCGGCGGTCTGGGCCGTGGCAGGCGGTGCGAGGATGATCTGCCCGTACGCGTTGCCGTTGTTGTTGTCCTTGTGCTCTTCATACGCGGCGAACAGGTAGATCGGGCCGCGCGTGAAGGTGACGTTCGCGCCGTAGTCCTGCGCGTCGACGCCAGCCGGGTCGTTCTTGCGCTCGTTGGCCGTGGCGGCGAGGCGGAACGCGAAGCCGCCGAATGTCGGCGACCAGTACTGGCCGACGTTCATGGCGCGACGGTCGAAGTTGCCACCGTCGCTCATGACTCCGGTCAGGCCAGCGATGGTGATGTCGCCCCACGGATCGATGGCGATCGCCGCGCTCTTGAACGGCATGTCCCAGCGCCCGATCAGGACGCTGCCGAAGCCGCCCTGGAGGCCGACGGCGCTGTTGCGCGCGGCGAACACCGAGTTGTTCGAGTCGGGACGGAAAACGGTCTCGAGCTGGAAGAAAGCCTTCAGCCCACCGCCGAGGTCCTCGGTCCCGCGCACTCCCAGGCGCGACGACTGGTCTTCGATGCGCGTGCGGCGCGATACGGAGGCTCCCGTGCCACCTTTCGCCTCGACGGACTCGACCGTCATGTTCACCTGGCCATACAGCGTGACCGGGTTTGCCGTCTGCGCCATGGCAGCAGGCGCCACAAATGCGCCAGCAACTGCCAGAGCGATCAGATTTTTGTTCATCAGAATCTCCTTTGTTGAAGTGAGGCCGAGCATGTTCTGCAAATTCTTAGGGGGAAACCTCGTGGGGTTTTTTAGCCCCGATTTTCGAAACTTCTCCCGAATGCTTTCGAGAAGCCACTCGCATGATGCCAAAGGGGCCGCGTTCCCTCAAGGGGTTTTTCGCCAATCACGCAACAAACTAGCGTGGTTGTTGCTGGATTGACACAAACCTCAGACCCCTGAAAACACCCGCGAAAGCTCGCTGCCGGGGTCCGGCGCCGACATGAAGGCGCTTCCGACTAAGTAAGCACTGACACCTGCCGCTTGCAGCCGGGCGACGTCGCTCGGATCGGCGATGCCGCTCTCGGTGATCAAAAGACGGTCCTTCGGAACCCGCCCGACCAGCGCGATGGTCGTTTCGAGGCGTGTTTCGAAGGTGCGCAGGTCGCGGTTGTTGATGCCGATGAGGGGCGAGGAGAACGCCAGCGCGCGCTCCAGCTGTTCCCCGTCGTGGCATTCCACCAGCACATCCATGCCCAAGCCTCGGGCAAGGCCCTCCAGCGCGATCAGCTCGGGATCCGGCGCGGCGTCGACAATAAGAAGGATGCAGTCCGCGCCCCACGAGCGCGCCTCGTGCACCTGGTAGGGGTCGAGGATGAAATCCTTGCGCAGCACCGGCAGCTCGCAGGCGGCACGGGCATCCTGGAGATCCTCGGGCGACCCACCGAAGAACTGGCGATCGGTGAGGACCGAGAGGCAGGCCGCCCCGTTGGCCTGGTAGCTCGCGGCGATGCGCGCCGGGTCGAAGTCCGCGCGGATCAGCCCGCGGCTGGGGCTTGCCCGCTTGATCTCGGCGATTACCGCGGGCCGCCCGGCCGCCACCTTGGCACGCAGCGCACGCTCGAAGCCCCGCGGCGCCGGGGCATTGCGTGCGCGCCGCTCGATTTGCGCCTGCGGGATGCGCGCGCGGGATTCATCGACTTCGATGCGCTTCGCGGCGAGGATCTTGCGCAGCACGTCGGACATCAGCCGGCCTTCGCGAAGGCCTGGGTGAACGCCACCAGCTGGCCGAGCTTGGCGCGCGCAGCACCGCTCTCGATCGCGTCGCGCGCGAGCGCCACGCCGTCCCACAGGCTCGCCGCGACCCCGGAAACATAGAGCGCCGCCGCGGAGTTGAGGATCACGATATCGCGCGAAGGCCCCGGCTCGTTCGCGAGCACCGCCTCGACGCGCGCGCGCGACTCCGCCCCGTCCTTCACCTGGATCGAAGCAAGCGGTGCCGTCTCCAGGCCGAACTGTTTCGGCTCGATCACGTACTCGGTGATGAAGTCGTGCTTCAACTCGGCCACGTGCGTGGGACCGCTGATGGTGATCTCATCCAGGCCGTCGTGGCCGTGCACCGTGAGCACATGCCGGCTGCCGAGCATCTTCAGCACGCGCGCCTGGATGCCGACCAGGTCCCCATGGAACACGCCCATCACCTGGTTGGGAGCGCCGGCGGGATTGGTGAGCGGCCCGAGGATGTTGAGGATGGTGCGCATGCCGAGCTCCTTGCGCACCGGTGCGGCGTGCTTCATGGCCGGGTGGTGGTTGGGCGCGAACATGAAGCCCAGCCCGACCTCGCGCAACGACAGCGCGACCTGCTCGGGAGTAAGTGCCACGTTGACGCCGAGCGCTTCGAGGACATCCGCGCTTCCGGACTTCGAAGACACCGAACGGCCCCCGTGTTTCGCGACGCGTGCGCCCGCGGCGGCGGAGACGAATGCGGCAGTGGTCGAGATGTTGAACGTGTGCGCCTTGTCGCCGCCGGTGCCGCACGTATCCACCAGGTGATCGAGGCCGGAGGCATCGACCTTGGTGGAGAACTCGCGCATCACCGCCGCGGCGGCGGCGGCGATCTCCGACACCGACTCGGTCTTCACGTGCAGGCCCATGAGGATGGCGGCCAGCTGCACCGGGGGCACCTTGCCCTCCATCACCTGGCGCATGAGGTCTACCATCTCGTCGTAGAAGATCTCGCGTTTGTCGCAGAGGCGGTTGATGGCTTCGAGGGGCGTGAACATCGCGGGCTTTCGGCTCAGGTGGAAAGCTTGAGGAAGTTGCGCAGCAGCGCATGTCCGTGCTGCGTGAGGATCGATTCCGGGTGGAACTGCACGCCCTCGACCGGCAGCGAGCGGTGGCGCACGCCCATGATCTCGCCGTCCTCGGTCCAGGCGGTCACTTCCAGCTCCGCGGGGCAGGTGTCCCGCTCGATGGCGAGCGAATGGTAGCGCGTCGCCTCGTACGGGGTCGGCAATCCCTCGAACACCCCCCGGCCGGAATGGTGGATGCGCGAGACCTTGCCGTGCATGAGCGTCTTCGCGTGCACTACCCGCCCGCCGAACGCCTGGCCGATGGCCTGGTGCCCGAGGCAGACCCCGAGGATCGGCACCTTGCCGGCCATCCGCGAGATGAGCTCCAGCGAAACCCCGGCCTCGTTGGGGGTGCACGGGCCGGGAGACACGACGATGCGCTCGGCCTTCAGCGCCTTGAGCTCGTCCACGGTCATCTCGTCGTTGCGCACGACCTTGACCTCCTCGCCCAGCTCGCCCAGGTACTGCACCAGGTTGTAGGTGAAGGAATCGTAGTTATCGATCATCAGCAGCATGTCGCGCGCCTCACTCGGCCGGGCTGTCGACGCCGGCATGCACCAGCTCGGCGGCCGCCAGCAGCGCGCGCGCCTTGTTCTGCGTCTCGCGCCACTCGTTCTCGGGAATGGAGTCGGCGACGATGCCCGCGGCCGCTTGCACGTGCAGCCTCCCGTCCTTCACGACGCCGGTGCGGATCGCGATCGCGAGGTCCACGTTGCCGTTGAATCCGAGATAGCCCGCCGCGCCCGCGTAGACGCTGCGTGCCTCGGGCTCCAGCTCGTCGATGATCTCCATCGCGCGCACCTTGGGCGTGCCGGTGACCGTGCCCGCCGGGAAGGTGGCGCGCAGCAGTTGCATCGGCGAGAGGCTCGCATCCACCGTGCCCTCGACGTTCGACACCATGTGCATCACGTGCGAGTAGCGCTCCACCACCATGGTTTCCGTGACCTTCACCGTGCCCGTGTGCGCGATGCGTCCCACGTCGTTGCGGCCGAGGTCGATCAGCATCAGGTGCTCGGCGCGCTCCTTGGGATCCTCCAGCAGCTCGCGCTCCATCTGGGCGTCCTTCTCGGGCGTCGAGCCCCGCTTGCGCGTGCCGGCGATCGGGCGCAGCGTCACCTTGTCGCCCTCGCGCCGCACCAGGATCTCGGGCGACGCGCCCACCAGCTGGCAATCGCCGAAGTCGAAATAGAACATGTACGGCGATGGGTTGATGGAGCGCAGTGCGCGGTAGAGATTGAGAGGCGAATGCGCGAACGGCTGGGTGAGGCGCTGCGAGATCTGCACCTGCATGATGTCGCCGTCGGTGATGTACTGCTTGCAGCGCGCCACCGCGTCGTAGAAAGCCTGCTCGCCGATGTTGGAGCGCGCTTCGGCCGCGGGGGCGCTGTCATGCATCGGCAGCTCGGCGCGGTCGCGCAGCCGCAGGCGCAGCTCCTGCAGCCGCGCGCTCGCCCGCGCGTGGGCGCCGGGCGTGGCCGGGTCCGCATAGACCACCAGGTGGAGCTTCCCGGAGAGGTTGTCCACGACCGCCAGCTCGTCGGAGAGCAGCAGTCGAATCTCCGGCAAGTCCAGGGGGTCGGGCTTGTGCGATGGGCGCAGGCGCGGCTCGATGTAGCGCACCGCGTCGTAACCGAAGTAGCCCGCCAGGCCGCCGGCGAAGCGAAGGCTGGTGGACGGCACCGCCGCCTTGAACGATGCGAGGTAGCGATCGATGTACTCCAGCGGATCGCGCTCGCGCCGCTCCTCGACCGGCTTGCCCTCGCGCAACAGCCGCACGCGATCGCCGCGCACCTCGAGCTGCTCGCGCGCCGGCAGCCCCACGATCGAGAAGCGCCCGAAGCGCTCGCCGCCGATCACCGACTCCAGCAGGTAGGAGCCGGGCCGGTTGGCGAGCTTCAGGTAGATGGACAGCGGCGTATCGAGATCCGCGAAGGTCTCGAGCTGCAGGGGGACTCGGTTGAAGCCGGCGCGGCCAAGCGCCAGGAATTCGGTTTCAGTCATGGATCACCACACGGTTCGCATCGAAAGGCAGGGCACCACCCGTGGCGCATCAGCGCCAGCAGGGCCATCGCCAATCGAATCGAAATCCGCGCAGTGACATGGGAACCGTGGAGGAATCGCGAAGCGCAACGGCTATTGTAGCGCCTCCCGCATGCGCCGCACTGCCGCGGCGCGGTCGCGCTCGCCGAAGATCGCGGAGCCGGCGACGAACGTATCGGCGCCCGCGGCCGCCACGCGCGCGATGTTGTCGACCTTGATGCCGCCGTCCACCTCGAGCCAGATGTCGCGGCCGCTCGCGTCGATGCGGGCGCGCGCTTCGCGCACCTTGTCGAGCGCGGAGGCGATGAACGACTGCCCGCCGAAGCCCGGGTTCACGGACATGATGAGGATCAGGTCGACCTTGTCCATCACGTGGTCGAGGTATGCGAGCGGTGTGGCCGGGTTGAATACCAGGCCTGCCTTGCATCCCTGCTCGCGGATGAGGCCCAGCGTGCGGTCGACGTGGTCGCTCGCCTCCGGGTGGAAGCTGATGATCGCGGCCCCGGCCTTGGCGAAATCGGGAACGATGCGGTCCACCGGCTTCACCATGAGGTGGACGTCCACCGGCACGCTGCAATGCGGCCGGATCGCCTCGCATACCAGCGGCCCCACGGTGAGGTTAGGAACGTAATGGTTGTCCATCACGTCGAAGTGGATGAGGTCGGCGCCCGCCGAGATCACGTCGCGCACCTCCTCACCGAGCCGCGCGAAGTCGGCGGAAAGGATGCTCGGGGCAATGCGGAATCGTGAGCGGGCCATGGGCTCGCGGGATGCTACCATCATCAAGATGCCGGAAGCCAAGAAATACAGTGTCGCGGTCACCGCGCACTCGACCTACCTCCCCGACCAGTCGGACGAGGAAGAGGATCGCTATGTGTTCGCGTACACCATCCGCATCACCAACAACGGCAGCGTGAGCGCGCAGCTGGTGAGCCGCCACTGGATCATCACCGACGCGGACAGCCAGGTGCAGGAGGTGCGCGGCATGGGCGTGGTCGGCGAGCAGCCGGTGCTCAAGCCCGGCGACACCTTCGAGTATTCGAGCGGATCTTCGATTCCCACCGCCGTCGGGACCATGCGCGGCACCTACCAGCTAGTGGCGGAGGACGGCACCCGGTTCGACGCGAGCATTCCGGAGTTCACGCTCAGCGTGCCCCGCGTCCTGCATTGAGCCCCCCTCAACGCTCGTCGTCCTTCGGCGCCGCGGATCTCGGCCTCTTGGGAATGGTCCACCACACGATCGCCACGGCGATCGCCAGCGCCAGAAAAATCTCGAGGAATACCCAGGCCATGCACCCATTATGTTCGATCGGCTGCGCGACGGCGCTGCTGGCGCTCTGGGGTTGTGCCACATCGCCGCCGCAAGAATCGGCGGTTGCGCCCGCCCTGATCTGCCCGCCGGTGGAAAGGGCACTGTGCCCCGCACCTGCGGCGACGCCCCCGCAGGCCACGGCGCCGACACCCGCGCCGCCTGTCGAGTACCGGGGCAAGCTGCAGCCCGCGTCCTGGATGGATCTCCCCGACTGGCGGCGCGAGCCGCTCAAGCCGGCGATCGAGGCGTTCGTGCGCAGCTGTACCGTGCTCGACAAGCAGGACGCGTGGCGGGGCGTGTGCTCGGTCGCAACCACGCTCCTTCAGGCGGCGACCGAGGCCCACATCGCGTCGTTCTTCGAGCTCAACTTCGATCCCCACCAGGTCATCAACTCCGACGATACGTCCGCGGGCATGGTGACGGGTTACTACGAGCCCCTGCTTCGCGGCAGCCGCACGCGTTCTTCGCGCTTCCCCCACCCGCTCTACGGCGTGCCGCAGGACCTTCTGGTGATCGACCTGTCGTCGGTCTACCCCGACCTCAAGCACAAGCGCCTGCGCGGCCGCCTCGAAGGCAACCGCGTAGTGCCCTATTTCGCCCGTGGCGATATCGACCGCGATTCCCAGCCACTCAAGGGGCGCGCGATCGCCTGGGTCGACGATGCGGTGGACGCGTTTTTCCTGCACATCCAGGGTTCGGGGCAAGTGGAGCTGGAGAATGGCGAGCGGATGCGCGTGGGTTACGCCGACCAGAACGGGCACCCGTTCCGTTCGCTCGGCGGCCTGCTCATCCGGCGCGGCGAGATCCCACCGGAGCGCGCCTCGATGCAGGGCATCAAGGATTGGGCACGCCGCAACCCACGCAAGGTCCAGCAGTTCATGAACGAAAATCCGAGTTACGTGTTTTTCCGCGAGCTGCCGCGTGACCTGCCGGGGCCGATCGGTTCGCTCGGCGTGCCGCTCACCGCGGAGCGCTCGATCGCGGTGGACCCGCGCGTGATCCCCCTTGGCGTTCCGGTCTTCCTGGCGACCACGTGGCCCAATACCGCCGACCCGCTCAACCGTTTGATGGTGGCGCAAGACACGGGTGGGGCGATCGCGGGAGCCGTCCGTGCAGATTTCTTCTGGGGCTTCGGCGATCCGGCGGGCAACCAGGCGGGCAAGATGCGCCAGTCAGGGCGCATGTGGGTGCTGCTGCCGAAGGGCTACACCCCCCCAATCGCGGTGGCCGCGCCATGACCTTCGCCTACTGGTGCGTGCTCGCCGCCGCGCTGCTGCCATACGTGACCATAGCGTTCGCGAAGTACGATCGCGGGTACAACAACCGCTCGCCGAGGGAGTGGGAGGCGGGTCTCGAGGGCCGCGCGCGCCGCGCGGTATCTGCCCACCAGAATCATTTCGAGGCATTCGCCCCGTTCGCCGCCGCTGTGATCATCGCGCAACTTGCGCGCGTGCAGCAAATGCCCCTCGATGTTCTCGCCGGCGCGTTCATCCTGGCGCGCATCGCCTACACGTGGGCGTATCTCGCCGACCGGCACGCCCTTCGCTCGTTACTCTGGATGGCAGGCTTCGCCTGCGTGATAGGGCTGTTCGCCGCCTCGGCGGCGGCGCGCTAGCGCTTTTACTGCGCGGCAGCCCGCGGCGCCTTCGCCGTGGCGAGTTTCTTCTCCAGGTCGGCAATCGCCATCACTCCGGGCACGCGCTCGCCGTCCTCGAAGAAAAGGGTAGGCGTCCCCTGGATACGCTTCGACTGCCCGAAGGCGAGGATCTTGTCGATCGGCGTGGCGCAGGACCCGTCGCTGGTCAACGGGACGTCGCGCACCATCACATCCAGCCACGCCTTGACGCGGTCGGGGGCGCACCACACCGCCTTGGATTTGGCTACCGAGCTCTCCCCCAGGATGGGATAGAGGAACACGTAGACCGTGATGTCACTCACCCCGGCGAGGTCACGCTCGAACCGCTTGCAATAGCCGCAATTGGGATCTTCGAAGATAGCGACCTTGCGCGAACCGTTGCCGCGAACGATCTTGACGGCTGAGTCGAACGGCAGGTCGGCGAAGTTCACTTTGTTGATCTGGCGCATGCGCGCTTCGGTGATGTTCTCCTTCGTGCGCAGGTCCACGATCGAGCCCAAGACCAGGAACGAGGCCTTCTCGTCGGTGTAGAACACCTCGCTGCCCATGGTGACTTCGTAAAGCGCGCCATACGGAATCTTGCGCACCGCATCTACGGGCGCCTCCGGAACGCGCTTCTTCAACTCGGCCTTCACCTTCTCGGCATCCTGGGCGGATGCGGGGACGGCGAGCACGATGGAAACGGCGGCGGCGGCCAGGGCGGCAATGATCTTCATGGGGGTTCGACCGGAAAGATGGGATAAAGATCCATTATCGCATTGCGCGCGCGGTGAGCGCCGCCTTGGCCCACGGCTGCGAGTCGACAATCCGCAGCCCTGCGTTGCGCAGCCACGAGGCGCCGCGTCCCTCGGCTGCGAACAGGCGATCGAGGCGGTCGGTCACGAACTGCATGGCACTCACGTCTTCACGGCGCGCGCGGGCATAGCGGCGCAGCACCCGCAGGTCGCCGGCGCGTTCCAGCGGCGAACGCGCGCCCAGCTCTCCGGCCAGCACGCGCACGTCCTGGAACCCCAGGTTCACGCCCTGGCCGGCGAGGGGATGGACCGCATGTGCCGCGTCGCCGACCAATGCCACGCCGGGCGCCACGATGCGCTCGACACGGATCATGCGCAGCGCGAATTGCGCGACCGGCGATACGAGCCGGAGATCGCCCAGCGCCCCACCGCCCGCGTCGCGCACCCGGCTTTCGAATTGCGCCGAGTCCAGTGCCGCGAGCTCCCCGGCAATGCGAGACGGCGCCGACCATACGATGGATATGCATCCGCCCGGTAGCGGCAGCCAGGCGAGGACGCCGTCGGCTCGGAACCATTGGCGAGCGGCGTCGCCGTGGCCACGTTCGGCTTTGAAGTTGGCGACGACCGCCGCCTCCTCGTAACAGTGGTCTTCGGCTTCCAGGCCGAGGGCGTCACGCACCCGCGAATCGGGCCCGTCAGCGCCCACCAGGAGGTCGCCCGTGACGGCCTCGCCGCCCTCCAGGAGAAGTTTCGCGCCTTCCGCGCCTGCTTCGAATCCCACGGCGCTTCTGCCGCGAATCGAGGTGATGTGGGGAAGGCAGGCCGCCTGTTCCTCGAGCGCCTGCACCAGCCGGCCGGCTTCCACGATCCACGCGAGGGCGCTGCCGGGCCGGCCGCTGAAAGAAAGCCGTGCGCCATGGTCGCCGAATACTTCCATCCGACGCACTGCGCAAATCCGGCGCGCATCGATGCGCTCCCACGCGCCGATGTCGCGCAGGAAGGCGCGCGTGCCCGCGCTCAGCGCGTAGACGCGCGTGTCGAAGGACTCCGCCAACGAGGCGGTGCGTAGCGCGGCGCCCTCGACCAGGGTCACCGCGCTATCGCGCCACGCGCAGGCAAATGCAAGGCCCACGGGCCCTGCGCCCGCGACGACGATGCGCTGCTCGCTCACGGGGCAGGGGCGCCGCGAATCATGCGCTCTGCAAGCAGGCGCCTGGCGGGCGGAAAAAGGTCGAGCGCCATGAGGGCGAGTCCGCGTCCCCAGGTCGGCAAACGCCGCGCGTCAGCGAAGAGCGAGACCAGCAGGTCGGTGAAGGCGACGCCTCGCGATGCATCGCGCCGGCGAGCCTCGCGATAGGCGGCGAGCATCGCGTCGCCGCCCAGCTCGTTCAACGGCGTCGCGGCGATCGCCGCCGCCAGCTCGGCCGCGTCGCGAAGCCCCAGGTTCAGCCCTTGGCCGGCAATCGGATGCAGCGCCTGCGCCGCGTTGCCCACGATGGCCGTGCGCAACGCGATCGCGGAATTCACCGCGCGCAACCGGAGCGGGAAAGAGGCGCGCGTGTCGACTGCAGTAAAGCGGCCGGCCCGATCTCCGAAACGCACCTGTAGCTCGTCGAGGAACGCGCTGGCCTCGAGCGCGAGCAGGCGCAGCGCCTCCTGAGGGTTCGCGGTCCACACCAGCGCGTAACGGTCCTCGACCGGCAGCAGCGCCATCGGGCCGCGCGTCGTGAAGCGCTCGTAGGCGCGCCCCCCGTGGGGCTTGTCGGTGCGCACGGCCGCGACCACCGCCTGCTGCGCGTAGTCCTTCTCGTGAAAGGCGATCCCGGGGATCCTTGCGGCATTGGCCCCGCCGTCGGCAAGCACCAGCAGGCGCGCGCGCGCCTGGCGCCCCGAGGTGAACCGCAAGCTTGCATACGGCTGTTCGAGCGAGATTGCGTCGCATGCCTCGCCATAATGCAGAGCAACGCCTTGGGCTTCGGCGCGGCGCGCCAGCGCGGCCTCGAGCGCCGCGTACGGCACGGTGTAGCCGAGCGCGGGAAGCCCCTGCTCGCGCGCCTCGATCAGCGTGCGCCCCGGCCCACCCTGCTGGGAAATATGGATCGAGAGGATCGGCGTGGATGCCGCTGCCGGCCAGGCCCCCGCGTCCTCGAGCAGCTCACGGCTCGCGTGGGACAGCGCCAGCGTCCGCCGGTCGGAAGCGGCGCCGGGCCGCGCCTCGAAGAGCGCAACTTCCAGCCCCTCGCGCGCGATCAGTGCTGCCAGCGCGGCGCCCACCGGGCCGGCGCCCACGATGGCCACATCGAGCAGCGACATCAGCGGTCGAGGACCGCTTCCTCGACGTCCTTCACCGTCTTTGGGCAATCGGCAGTGAGCACTTCGCGGCCCTTGGCGGTTACCAGCACATCGTCCTCGATGCGCACGCCGATGTTCCAAAACGCCTTGGGCACGTTGTCGGCGGGGCGGATATAGCAGCCCGGCTCGACGGTGAGGACCATGCCGGGCTTGAGCTTGCGCCATTTGCCCTTCTGCATGTAGTCGCCCGAATCGTGCACGTCGAGCCCCAGCCAATGGCCGGTGCGGTGCATGTAGAACTGCTTGTAGGAGCCGTCTTCGAGGACCTGGTCGGGGCTGCCCTTGCAGAGCTTGAAGTCGATGAGGCCCTGCACCAGGACGCGCGTCGCCGCGTCGTGATAATCGATGAAATCGGCGCCCGGCTTGACCGCCTTGATCGCCGCCTCCTGCGAGGCGAGCACCAATTCGTAGACGTCACGCTGCACGGCGCTGAAGCGCGCCGCGATCGGGAACGTCCGGGTGATGTCGGAGGCGTAGCTGTCGAGCTCGCAGCCGGCATCGATCAGCAACAGGTCACCCTTGCGCAGCTCGGCGGAATTTTCGCGATAGTGAAGCACGCAGGCATTGGCGCCCGAGGCCACGATCGAGCCGTAGGCGGCCGCGCGCGCGCCGTTGCGCAGGAACTCGTGGATCAGCTCCGCCTCGACTTCGTACTCGCGCCTTCCCGGGGCGGCAGCGCCCATGGCGCGCACGTGGGCCTGGCCGGAAATCGCGCCCGCCCGCCGCATGATCGCCACCTCGTGCTCGTCCTTGAAGAGGCGCATGTCGTTCACCTCGGCACGCACGTCGCGCAGGTGCACCGGAGCCGTGACGCCGCTCCTGACCTTCGCGCGCACCGCATTGAGCCAGCCCGTGACGCGCATGTCCCACGCCGGATCGGCGCCGACCGGGGTGTGCAGCGACTCCTGGTTGGCGATCAGGTCGGGCAGCCGCGCATCCAGCTCGCCATAGGCGTAGGCCTCGTCGAAGCCGAACATCTCGCGCGCCGTCTCGGGGCCGAAGCGGTAGCCGTCCCAGATCTCGCGCTCGAGGTTCTTGTCGCGGCAGAAGAGGATCGATCGCGGCTTGGCGCCCAGCACCATCACCAGCACCGCCTCGGGCTCGCGGAAGCCGGTGAGGTAGAAAAAGCCGCTATCCCAGCGGTAGTCGTAATGGGTGTCGGCGTTTCGGTGGCGCTCCGGAGCCGTGGGCAGGACCACGATGCCCTCGCCCAGGCTGCGGGCCAGGCGCGAGCGGCGCGCCTTGAAGGGTTTCACCTGCAGGGGGTTTTCGAGTTTCATGGTTGAATTTTACCCTTTGCGGGAAGGAGCATGGTCACGCATCAATCCCGCCAACGCGGACTCGCCCGCGCCCTCGAGCGCTTCGACCACGCGGGGGATTTCCGCAGGCCGGTTCTGTGACAGCTTGAACTTCCCCTCAAGGCGCTCGACCTCGATCTCGAACCCGACGATCGCCTTGAGCATCGTCGCGACATATGCTGCGGGCAGGTCGCCGGCGCGCCACGGCTTCGCGCGACCCGCCTCGTACGTGTTCGACAAGCGAACCACCAGGTCGTGCAACTCGGCCTCATCCATGATGCGCGCGCGCCCGTGTGCGTGAACCACCGCGTAATTCCACGTGGGCACCGACGGATGGTTCTGGTACCAGCCCGGCGAAATGTAACCGTGCGGACCCTGGAAGATCGCCATCAGGTGCGGCGCGTTTTCGAGCGCCTCCCAGTGCGCGTTGGCCCGTGCGACGTGGCCCAGCAGCCGCACCCGCCCGTCCGGGTCGCGCTCGGGCAGGAACGGGATGTGACTCACATGCAGCTGGGCCGCGCCGGCAGTAACGAGCGTGCCGAACGCATTGCGGTCGATCAGATCGAAGAGCGCCTTCGGGTCATCGACGCGAAAGTGGGGCGGAACGTAGAGCGTCATGTCGAGAGCCTCCGGTCGAGTGCCGCAAGTTGCGCCGGCGTGCCGACATTGTCCCAGGACCCGCGAAAATGCTCGCCGCTCACGCGCTCCTGGTCGACGAACTGATAGGCCCAGGGAAAGAGCTTCAGCCGGGTTCCGGGAACGATGTCGGCGAAAAGCAAGGGGTGGAAAACCGCAATATTCCCATAGGTCAGGCGCGGCCCCTCGCGCGTGACAATCCCGTCGGCGAGGCCCATGTCACCCGCCGAGTGCCAGGCAGGATTGTCCACCAGGACAAAGTGCGCGCAGTGGCGATCGGGACGACGCAGGATCGACTCCAGGCGCGGCGCGAGCGAGGCGTAGTCGAAGCTCGTATGGATGTCGCCGCTCACCACCACGAACGGCTCGGCGGCGAGGAGGGACAACGCCCGGGAAACTCCGCCCGCGGTTTCAAGCGCCGTGACCTCGTGGGAATAACGGATGCGCACGCCGAATCTCTGCCCATCGCCCAGCGAGCTCTCGATCAGGTGGCCGAGGTGGGAATGATTCACCACCAGTTCGGTGAACCCCGCCAGCGCGAGCCGCTCCACTTGCCATTCGATGATCGGGCGCCCGCCCACCTTGAGCAGCGGCTTTGGCATGGTGTCGGTGAACGGGCGCAGGCGCTCGCCGCGGCCCGCGGCGAGGATGAGGGCGCTGCGCATCAGAAGGTGAGCCGCACTTCGGTCTTGCGGCCCTCGAGGTCGTCGAGGAGGCGTCCGAGGGGAGCCAGCTCGCGGTAGCGCCCGACTGCGTGGCGCACGTAGCCGATGAACCGCGGGGTGTCCTCGGCATAATCCGGCTTACCGTCGCGGTGCTTGAGGCGGGCGAAAATGCCCAGCACCTTCAGGTGGCGCTGCAGGCCCATCCATTCGACGTCGCGCCAGAACTCGGCAAAGTCGGCGCGCACCGGCAGCCCCGCCCGGCGGGCCTTCTCCCAGTAACGCACCGTGCCGTCGAGGACACGCTCCTCCTCCCAGCTGATGAAGGCATCCCGGAAGAGCGATGCGACGTCGTAGCTGATCGGACCGTGCACCGCGTCCTGGAAATCGAGGATGCCGGGATTGGGCTCGCACACCATCAGGTTGCGCGGCATGTAATCGCGGTGAACGTAGACGCGCGGCTCCGCGAGGTTGCGCGCGAGCACGGCGCGGAAGACGCCCTGCAGCGCCTCGCTCTGCGCCGCCGAGAGTTCCAGGCCGAGATGGCGCGCGATGTACCAATCGGGAAAAAGCGCGAGCTCGCGGGCGAGCAGCGCCTCGTCATACACCGGCAGCTCGCCCTCCCGGCTCGCCGCCTGCCAGCGCACCAGCGCACCCGTGGCCTCGCCAAAGAGCCGGTCGACATCGCGCCCCTCACGCAGCGCCGCGATGTAGGGCGTAGTGCCGAGGTCGGTCAGCAGCAGGAAGCCCTGTGCCAGGTCCTGGGCAAGCACCTTCGGCGCGTGAAGGCCCGCCTGCGCAAGCAATGCGGCGATACGCACGAAGGCGGCGCTATTCTCGCGCTCGGGCGGCGCGTCCATTGCGATTCGCGTCGGCCCAGCCGCCGAATAGACGCGGAAATAGCGACGGAAGCTCGCGTCCGCGGAGGCGGGTTCCAACCGGAATTCGGTGCCGGGGAGCGTCGCGCGAAGCCACGCGTCGAGCGCGTGAAAACGGTCATCCATGGGGAGGAGCGAGGCGGGGTTTTGCGTGTATCCTTCGCTGGTCATTCTAGCATTCGCCCCGCAATTTCCTCGATGTCGAGACGCCTCCGGTCGGCTATCTTCGCGCTCTTGTGCGCCATGGCTCCCGGGCTTCCCGGCGCGCAGCTACCGGAGGGATTGCGCCTCAAGCTCGAGCGCCAGCTGCGCCTCGCGCCTTCGAGGCCCGAGCGGGACAGCGCGAAGTTCCTCGAAGCCGACCGCATCCAGGGCGAGCAGGACAAGAATATCGTCGCGACGGGAAACGTGACGATGCGCCAGCGCGGTGCCACGATTCGCGCCGACCGCGTCGAATACTCCGTCGATGACCAGATCGCGCTGGCGACCGGCGCTGTTCGCCTGGAGCGCGCCGGCGATGCAGCGAGCGGACCACGGCTGCGCTACAACCTCGACAACGACACCGGCGAGATGGATTCGCCGGTATTTGAATTTCCCCGCACCGGCGAGCGCCGCCAGGCATCGAGGGGCCAGGCCGCGATGGCGCTGCTCGAACCCGAGCAGAAAAGCCGGCTGGTGCGCGCCGAATACACCTCGTGCCCGGTGCCGCGTGACGACTGGTTCATCCGCGTGCGTGAGCTCGAGATCGACAGCACGCGCAACGTCGGCACCGCCTACAACTCGACGGTGTACTTTCTCGGGTTTCCGATCCTTTACTCGCCATACCTTTCATTCCCTCTCGACAACAAGCGCAAGACCGGCTTCCTCGCGCCCACTTTCGGAACCTCCGGAAAAAGCGGCTTCGAGGTGGCCCTGCCTTACTACTGGAACATTGCCGAGAATCGCGACGCGACGCTCACGCCCAAGCTCTACACCAAGCGCGGAGTGCAATTGGGTGGGGAGTTTCGCTATCTCGGGGGCGACTACCTCGGACAGCTCGATGGCGAGTACCTGCCGAACGACCGCATTGCCGACAAGGACCGGTACTTCATCGGCATCAAGCACGACCAGGCCGTGTGGCGCGGATGGCGCGCCGCGGTGTCGGCGCAGAAGGTTTCCGACAACGACTATTTCCGCGACCTGTCCACCAAGATCGCGGCGACTTCGCAGACCAACCTGCCGCGCGATGCGATGCTGTACTTCGAAGACGAGACATGGTCGCTCTCGGCGCGCGCTCTCGGCTACCAGACGTTGCAGGATCCGCTCGGGCCCCCGGTGCCGATCCCGTACCGCATCGTGCCGCGCCTGGTGGCTTCGGGCGCACAGCAGAATTTCTACGGCGTCGATTGGCAGTTCTATGGCGAGGTTTCCAACTTCCGCCATCCGACCCTGCTGAACGGCCAGCGCGCGCTCCTTTACCCGTCGGCTTCGCTGCCATTTCGCCGCAACTGGGGCTACGTGGTACCGAAGTTCGGCTACCACTTCACGCGCTACAACGTGGGCGAGAACGCCGGCGGTCTCGAGGACGCGAGCCGCGCGCTGCCCATCTCCAGCGTGGACGCGGGGCTCTTCTTCGATCGCCAGATGCGCCTGGGCGAACGCACCTTCCAGCAGACGCTCGAGCCGCGGCTCTATTACCTCAACGTGCCGTTCCGCGACCAGGGGCGCCTGCCGAACTTCACCACCGCAGAGCGCGACTTCAACTTCGCGCAGATCTTCACCGAGAACCGCTTCGTGGGTGGCGACCGGGTGGGCGATGCCAACCAGCTCACCATCGCGCTCACCTCGCGGCTGATCGAGTCGGAGACCGGCCTCGAGCGGTTTCGCGCGGCCCTGGGCCAGGTGTACTACTTCCGCCCGCCGCGGGTGACGCTTGGCGAGGCGCTGGGCGACGCGAAATCCTCCGACGTCGTGGCGCTCGCCTCGAGCCAGATGTCGCCCTCGGTGTCGTTCGACGTGGGGCTCCAGTACACGCCCAACCAGTCACGCTCGCAAAAGTTCACGGTGGCGGCGCACTTCTCGCCGGAGCCGGGCCGCATCGTGAACGCCGCATATCGCTACGCGCGCGGATCGATCGATTCGCTCGACCCCACGCGTGGCGGAATCGAGCAGGTGGACCTCTCCACCCAGTGGCCGATCACGCGCAACCTTTCGGGCCTGGCACGCTGGAACTGGAGCACCAAGGACCGCAAGTTGCTCGAAGGGCTGGCGGGCTTTGAGTATAATGCGGGGTGCTGGCAGGTTCGCGCGGTGGCTCACCGCTTCATCACGGCGACCCAGCAATACTCGACGTCCTTCCAGATCCAGCTCGAGCTTTCCGGGCTGTCGAGGATCGGGATCAATCCGCTGGAGACCATCCGGCAGAACATCACCGGTTATCGCCGGTCCGACGAGATCGCTCCATGATTTCCAAAACGCTTACGCTTCGCCTTCCCCTAGCCGCGCTCGCTTTCGCGGCCCTCACCAGCTTCGCCCAGGCGCCGGCGCCTCCGGGGCGCATGGCACCGGGCTTCGCGACCACTCCGTCGCGCGTCATTGCCGTGGACCGCATCGTCGCGGTGGTGAACGACGAGGTGCTCACCAGCAACGACCTGAGCGAGCGCGTTCAGTTGGTCGTGCGCCAAATTCAGCGCCAGGGCGGGCAGTTGCCGGCCGCCGACGTGCTGCAGCGCCAGATCCTCGAGCGCATGATCAACGACCTGGTGCAGGTGCAGCTCGCCAAGGAGACCGGCATCAAGGTCGATGACCTCGCCCTGGACCGCACCATCGAGCGCATTTCGCAGGAAAACAGCCTCACGATGATCGACTTCCGCAAGGCGCTCGAGCGTGACGGCATCCGCTACCCGCGCTTTCGCGAGGACATCCGCAGCGAGATCATGCTCGCGCGCCTGCGCGAGCGCGAGGTCGAGAACGCGATCGTGGTGACCGACGCCGAGGTGGACACCGAGCTGGCCCGCGAGGCAAAGGAAACCTCGGGCGATTCGGAATTCCGACTCGCCCACGTGCTGGTCACGGTGCCCCCCCAGGCAAGCGCCGAGCAGATCGAGCAGCGCCGCCGCCGGGCGCTGGTCGCGCTGTCCGAGCTGCGCCGCGGCACCAACTTCGCGCAGATCGCCGCAACTTATTCCGATGCGCCCGACGCCACCCAAGGCGGCAGCCTCGGCTGGCGGGCTTCGGGCCGCCTGCCGACGCTGTTCCTCGATGCCCTCGAAAAAATCCAGGTCGGCGAGGTAAGCGACATCCTGCGCAGCCCCAATGGTTTCCACATCGTGAAGCTGCTCGAGAAGCGCGGTCGCGCCGCCGCCCAGGGCGTCCAGCAGACCCGGGTGCGCCACATCCTGCTGCGCGCGCGGGAAGGGCTGTCCGAAGCGGAGGCACGCGATCGGCTGCAACGCCTGCGTGAACGAGTCGTCGCGGGAACCGACTTCGCCGAGCTTGCCCGCCTGCATTCCGAGGACGCCAGCGCCACCAAGGGAGGGGAGCTGGGGTGGGTCGCCGCGGGCGACACCGTGCCCGAGTTCGAGCGCGTGATGAACGCGCTGCGCGACAGCGAGGTGAGCCTGCCGATCCAGACGCCCTTCGGTTGGCACCTGGTGCAGGTGCTCGAGCGGCGCTCCGACGAGCTCTCGGGCGACCGCAAGAAGGTCGCGGCGCGCACCGCCATCCGCGCGCGCAAGGCCGACGAGGCCTACCAGGACTGGCTGCGCCAGGCACGCGATCGAGCCTTCGTCGAGAACCGGCTCGACGAGAAGTAGCCGCGGGGCGCACGCGTGGCTTCGGGCGCCCTTTCCCTCCTGGCACTGACCGCCGGCGAGCCCGCGGGCATCGGACCCGACCTCTGCGCACTCCTGTCCGCCGAACGCTTCCCGGGGCGCCTGGTGATCCTGGGGGACCCGAAGGTGATCGGCGCCCGCGCGCGCATTCGTGGCCTGGCTTGGGACATCCCCGAGTATCGCGGGCGCGATTCGGCCCCGGCGGTCTCGGTACTGGCGCTTACCGCGCCAGCGGCGGTGCTCGCCGGCCGGCTCGATGCCGCCAATGGCCGCCATGTGGTCGAGCTGCTCGACCGTGCGCTCGACGGATGCCTTGCGGGCGAGTTCGACGCCATGGTCACCGCGCCGGTGCAGAAGAGCACCATCAACGACGCCGGCATCGCCTTCACCGGCCACACCGAATATCTTGCCGCGCGCACGGGTACGCCACGGGTCGTGATGATGCTGGTCGGCGGCGGGCTTCGGGTGGCGTTGGCCACCACGCACATCGCCTTGTCCGAAGTGCCGGCGGCGATTACCCGCGAGAGCCTGGGCGCGGTGCTGAAAATCCTCGACCACGACCTACGCCTTCGTTTCGGCATCTCCCGGCCGCGAATCCTGGTGGCCGGGCTCAATCCCCACGCAGGCGAGTCGGGCTACTTGGGGCGCGAGGAGATCGAGGTGATCCAGCCGGTCATCGAGGCGCTCGCTCGGGAGGGCATGGCGGTGTCGGGGCCCTTCCCGGCCGACACGCTCTACACGCCGAAAATGCTGCAGGGCGCCGACGCCACCCTGGCAATGTTTCACGATCAGGGTCTGCCAGTGCTCAAGCACGCGTCGTTCGGGCGCGGCGTGAATGTCACCCTGGGGCTGCCGATCGTGCGCACCTCGGTGGACCACGGCACAGCGCTCGATCGCGCGGGAGCGGGAGACGTGGACGCGGGGAGCCTTCGCGAGGCAATCGCCCTCGCCTTCGAGCTCGCCCGGCTCCGCGGCTAGGCGGCGCTGCCATGCTCGGGCGGCCGCGCAAGCGCTTCGGGCAGCACTTCCTCACCGACCGGCATTACCTCGGCCGGGTGGTGTCCGCGATCGATCCCCGGCCCGGCGAATCGATGGTGGAGATCGGCCCCGGCACCGGACTGCTCACCGAGCACCTCGCCGCCGCGCTCGACCACCTGCACGTGGTTGAAATCGATCGGGACCTCGCCGCGGCATTGAGAAGCCGGTTCCCGGCGGCGAAAGTCACCGTCCACGAAGGTGACGCCCTGGAGTTCGATTTTGCCTCCCTCCCGTCGCCGCTCCGCGTGGCGGGCAACCTGCCCTACAACGTCTCGACGCCGATCCTGTTCCGGATTGCCGCCCTGGCCGAGCGCATCCGCGATTGCACCTTCATGCTGCAGAAGGAAGTGGTCGACCGGATGGTGGCGGCGCCCGCGACCGCGGACTACGGCAGGCTGTCGGTGATGCTGCAGTACCGGTTCGCAATCCAGTCGATGCTGCGGGTGCCACCCGGCGCGTTCACTCCCCCACCGAAGGTCGACTCCGCCGTGGTGCGCATGGTGCCGCTGGGCGCGAACCGGGCGGTGGCGCGCGACGAGGCGCGTTTTGCCGCCGTAGTCTCGAAATCCTTCTCGCAACGCCGCAAGACGCTGCGCAACGCCACGCGCGGCCTGGTCGAGGAAAGCGCATTCGGTGCCGCGGGCATCGACCCCGGCCGGCGGGGTGAGACGTTGTCGGTAGGCGAGTTTATTGCGCTCGCCGATTCCATTGGCTGAGGCGCGTGGGTACAATCCACGCTGAACCCAGCAACCAGAAAATTGTGTGTGATGAAAAACGGCAAGCCCTTCCCCGTCCCGGTGCGCACCGCCAAGCCCGCGCCCAAGTATTCGTGCGCGAAATGCCCGGGCTACTGCTGCAGCTATACCGAGATCGAGATCACCACCCGCGACGTGGAGCGCCTGGCGCGATATTTCAGCCTCGGCTACAACGCCGCGGAGACGCGCTTCACCAAGACCAATGCCAAGGGCGTGATGATGATGCGCCACCGCAAGGACAAGGTGTTCGACTCGATCTGCGCGCAGTTCGACCAGGAAAAGCGCCAATGCACGGTCTACGAGGCGCGGCCGGGCGTCTGCCGCAAGTACCCCGATAGCACCCGCTGCGGCTACTACGACTTCCTCAAGTTCGAGCGCGAGCAGCAGGGCGACGAGGCTCTGGTCGCCCTGACCTGAGCGGGGAGCGGTCAGCGCACGCGATTGCGCCCGTCCTGCTTCGCCT